>JAAYYY010000079.1 GCA_012515125.1 Chloroflexota bacterium | reverse complement strand
GTGTGGCGGGCCGATACGTAATTGTCCGGCAGCACAATGTCGTCGGCGCCCAGCCGGTCGGCGCGCGCGCCGAGCACCACTTCGTTCGCCAGGGGAAGCACCTGCCCCGGCCGCAGCGGCGTGCCGCCGGGTTCCACCACCCGGAGCCGGCCGGAAACCGCATGCGCGGGGCTGCCGGCAACCATGCGCACGCGCATTTCGTTGCGCACCGCCCGCAACAGGAGGATGAGCAGGAGGTAGACAAGGCCGACAAGCACCCACTTACCCGCCAGCAGAAGGACGCCCCAGACTGTTTCCATCAGCCCTTTCCAGGAACGCAGCGCGAGCGAAAGACGAAGCTGGCGACGCCGGGCGCATCGGGGCGGGGATGGCGTGGATCGCTGGCGGCGAGAACGACCACGTCGCCGTCGCGCAGCAGGCGCCCTTCGCCGCCTACCCGCTCGCCATTGACGTAGGTGCCGTTGAGTGACGCCTTGCCTCCGGGGCTGCCGTCGTAGAGGTGGCAGCGGTCGCCCCGGCAGCGCAGATAGGCGTGCTGGCTGCTGACCAGTCGCTTCTCCTGGATCTCAGGCTCGTCCAGGAAAATGTCGTTCTGCCGGCTGCGCCCGATGGTCACCAGCGCGGCCTGCAGGGGCCAGCTTCGCCCGCGTGGCAGCCGCTGCAGGCAGGGCGCGCCGCTGTCCACGACGGCAGCCTGCTCGTTGTTCACGCGGCTGCGGATACGGACCTCGTCCTCCGGCACGTCGTCGGCCGGGCGCAGATGGACGATGACCGGGCCCCCAAAGCGGTAGAGCCGGCTGCCCTGGCGGCTGTTGGCGGTGTTCAGCGCATCCAGGAGGCGGCGCTGCCACTGGGCAGTCAGCTCCTCGGCGATGGGCCGGAAACGCTGCTCAAAAGTCTGCGGGCCGATCTCCACCAGGTATTCGTTGGGCACGATCTTGCCGTAGTTCACGTCTTCGAGATGGTTCTGGCGGTCGAGCATTGCCGCCTCGAGGTGGCGGTTGATGTCGGCCGGGCGGACGGGACGGCCCCGACGCCCGAAGACGGAAGGCGTGAGCTGGTCGAACAGGCCGACGTCCAGCCGCCCGCCGAGAGCGCGCAGTGCGCGGCGCAAGGGTGGCGTGCGCCGGTCGCCGCCGGCCGGCGAGCGCTCGCGTGCCAGCAACAGGTCGGCAACCTTCGTGAACAGATCCTGGCCGGCAGGTGGGTTCTGGCTGGAGGCCTGCAGGATATAGCGCTGCAGGTGGGCAGCGTCGGGCAGGATCGGGGTATTGCCGGCCTGAGCTGCAGCCGGCGCCTCGCCAATCCAGCAGACGTAGACGGGCAGTATCTCCGGCAGGGTAGCCTGTTGCTGAAGCGTGACGAGCAGCCGGCCGGCCTCCTGCGGCGTCATGTGGCGCTCGCCCGCGCCGTGCAGCGCGACGGTCGCGGCACTCGGAGTCAGGGCGATGAGATCGAGGTTGACACGGGGCTCGGCCAGAGAGAGGCCCAGCAAGAGAATGATGTCGGTAGGAAAGCTTTCCAGCAGCTGTTCCGCCAGCTCTTTGACAGGAGGGGGAACGGGCGCGAAGCCGGTCTGTAATGATTTCACCAGTCGTCCTCCATAGCCTAAGTTTAACCCAAATTTCTAGATCGTGCGTTAGAGAGCCGTTACCCCGGATTGCCCTCTCTTGACATGCCTTTTGCCCTTGCTATACTCAGCTTGAAAGGAAATTCAGAGATTTTTGTGACACAAATAAGGTTTATCGGCGACCATATTTGCAGGTGTATGGGGCGAGGGCGTTAGCACCGGGGCTATCCTGGACTCAGCAGAGTCACAACCAATCTGGCCAGCCCGGTAGCGGCGTCCTCGCAGCTTCCGGTGTTGCCACGGCAGCCGGGCGGCTGCCCAAAGCTGATGGCCACACGCCTGTTTCGTCGTCCCGGCAACAGGCTCGATTCAGGATAGCGCAAATATGTTGAAGACGATAAACCCGATTCCACACGACTTATCTACCCATCCCATATCCCGCCATAGCATCGAAGACCAGGTGGGCAACACGCCCCTGCTGGCCCTGGAAAAGATCCGCGCCGAGGCGAGTATCTCGCCGCGCGTACAGATCTATGCCAAGGCCGAATGGTTCAACCCCAGCGGCTCGGTCAAAGACCGCCCGGCGCTGAACATTATTCGCACGGCCGAACGCGACGGGCTGCTGCGGCCGGGCATGACGCTGCTCGATTCCACGTCGGGGAACATGGGTATTGCTTACGCCATGCTCGGCACGGCCCGTGGCTATGACGTTCGCCTCGCCATGCCGGCCAATGCCAGCCGCGAGCGGATTGCCATCCTGCGCGCTTACGGCGTGGACGTCGTGCTGACCGACGCGCTGGAAGGGCCGGATGGGGCGATGCGCGCGGCCCGCGAGATGGCGGCGGCGGACCCCGATCTGTACTACGCGAACCAGTATGACAATCCGGCGAACTGGCTGGCGCACTACGAGACGACGGCCGTCGAGATATGGCGGCAGACCGACAGGCGCGTCACCCACTTCGTCGCCGGTCTGGGGACCAGCGGCACGCTGATGGGCGTCACCCGCCGCCTCCGCGAGCTGAACCCGGCTATCCGCTCAATTGCCCTGCAGCCAGACCTGCCTATGCACGGCATCGAAGGGCTGAAACATATGGCTACAGCCATCCAGCCCGCTATTTACGACCCGGCCACAGCCGACGAGATTCGCGAGGTGGCGACAGCCGAGGCCTATTTGCTGGCGCGCCGGCTGGCCCGGGTCGAAGGGCTTCTGGTCGGCTTTTCGGGCGCGGCGAACGTCCTCGGGGCGCTGGCGCTGGCGGCGGAGCTGGACGAAGGCGTGATCGTGACGGTACTGCCCGACAACGGCTTCAAATATCTGAGCGACCCGTTCTGGCAGGAGTCAGGCTGATGTTACGGTTGCCGGCCGATCTGGCAAGCGAGATCGAGGCGCACGGCGCTGCCAGCTATCCATACGAGGGCTGCGGCCTGCTGCTGGGCGTTCAGGTGGATGGCGATAATGTCGTTCGCGCCCTCTATCCCGTCGAGAACCGCTGGGAAGTGGAGGAAGAGAAGCGCGAGCGCTTTCTGATCACGCCCGAAGCGATGCTTCAGGCCGAGCTGGCGGCCATGCGGCAGGGGCTGGACATCGTGGGCGTCTTCCACAGCCATCCCGATCACCCGCCTGTCGCTTCGCCGCGCGATCTGGCCTGGGCAACCTGGCCGGGCTATTCTTATCTGATTACTGAGGTCCGTGCCGGGCAACCCGGCGCGAGCCGCTCTTGGCAACTTACAGAAGACCGCAGCGGATTTGTCGAGGAACCGGTGCGGCTCGTTTTACAGGAGAAGGGGTAATGCCAACGATTCGTATTCCCGCGCCCTTACGACCCTACGCAGGGAATAACAGCACTGTCCGGGTTGGGGGAACAACGGCGGGCAGCGCGCTGGAGGAGCTGACGCGCGCCTATCCCGCGCTGCGCCAGCATCTCTATGACGGCGATACGCTGCGCAGCTTCGTCAACATCTTCCTCAACGAGGACGACATTCGCTATCTCGACGGGCCGGAGACCCCGGTGGCCGAACAGGATACGCTGATGATCATCCCGTCCGTTGCCGGCGGCACGTCCCCGGCCGGCCAAGCAGCGCTGGGCTTGCGGGCCGGCCCGGGCGACGCCGAGCTTTCTCACGAAGAGGTGCGGCGCTACAGCCGGCACCTGATCATGCCTGAGGTGGGCATGGCCGGGCAGAAGAAGCTGAAGGCTTCCAGCGTGCTGCTTATCGGCGCGGGCGGGCTGGGCTCGCCGCTGGCGATGTACCTGGCGGCGGCGGGCGTGGGGCGCATTGGTCTGGTGGACTACGACGTCGTCGATGCCAGCAACCTGCAGCGCCAGGTTATCCACGGCACCAGCGACATTGGCCGGCCGAAGCTGGATAGCGCCCGCGACCGCAT
>JAAYYY010000078.1 GCA_012515125.1 Chloroflexota bacterium | reverse complement strand
GCACCAAGCGCCAGGCCCAGGATACCGTCGCCCGCGAGGCTTCGCGCGGCCGCCAGCCCTACGTCAACGAGCGCTGGCTGGGCGGCACGCTGACCAACTGGCAGACGATTAAACAGCGCATCCGCTACCTGGAAGAGCTGGAACGGCGCCGCGATGCCGGCGAGTTCGACCTGCTCAAGAAGCGGGAGCGGCTCACGCTGGAGCGGGAGATCGAGAAGCTCAACGAGCGCCTCGGTGGTATCCGCTCTATGAACACGCTGCCCGACCTGCTGTTTGTCATCGACGTGAACAACGAGGAAACGGCTGTTCGCGAAGCGAACATCCTCAAGATCCCCGTCATCGCCATGGTCGATACGAACTGCGACCCGGATGTGGTCGATTACGTGATCCCGTCCAACGACGATGCCATCCGCGCCATCAAGCTGATCATCGGCAAGATGGCCGACGCCGCCCTCGAGGGCCTGGCTATGCGTGAGGAAGCGCTGGCCGAGGAAATTCGCGAGTATGGCGAGCGCGATTACGAAGATTTCAGCGGCTACGAAGACGACGAAGAGCTGTCTGATGAGGCCTTACTGGGTGAGGCTACCCTGGCGAAGATCCGCCGCGCCGGCGGGATTGCAGACGAAGAAGAATAAGCTGCTCTCTCAAGGTTGGCGGGCGGCCCGTGCTGCCCGCCCATGACCCCCGGAACCTATCTCTCCCTAGGAGCACTGGAACAATGGACATTACAGTCGAACAGATTAAAGAACTGCGCGAAATCACCGGCGCGGGTGTACTGGATGCCAAGAAGGCGCTGATTGCCGCCGAAGGCAACATGGACAAAGCCGTAGACGCGCTGCGCGAAAAAGGGCTGGCCCGGATGGCCAAGCGGGCCGACCGCACGGCCAACGAAGGTATCATCGAGATGTACGCCCACCTGGCGAACCGGGTCGGCGTTATGCTGGAGCTGAATTCGGAGAGCGACTTTGTCGCCCGCACCGACCTCTTCCGCAACCTGGCTCACGAGATTGCGCTGCACATTGCCGCCATGGACCCGAAATACCTTTCGCGGGAAGATGTGCCGCGCGACGAGATCGACCGCGAGCTTGAGGTGCTGCGCGCCCAGGCCCTGGCCGAAGGGAAGCCGGAGCAGGTCGTCGAGCGGATCGTCAGCGGCCGGCTGGAGAAGTTTTATCAGGAGAATGTCCTTCTGGAACAGCCCTTCGTCAAGGACGATTCCAAGACGGTGAAGGACCTGATTGACGACGTGACCGTGCAGCTCGGCGAGAACATTGTCTTGCGGCGCTTTGTGCGCTATGAGCTTGGCGAGGCGATATAGAATCGCCTCTGGCTGACTGAGGGCGTTCGCGAGAGCGCCCTTTATTTTAGCAAGCTATGAGCCATAAGCCGTAAGCCATAAGCCTATGGCTTATAGCTCAAATCTACAGAGGAGAAGATGACAGCTCCTGTATACAAGCGGATAGTGCTAAAGCTCGGTGGTGAAGCCCTGGCCGGCCCCACCGGCTTCGGAATTGACATCGAGCGCGCTGCACAGGTTGCCGAAGTCGTCAAGGAGGTTTATGATCTCGGCGTTCAGGTCGCGATCGTTATCGGCGGTGGCAACCTCTGGCGCGGCGCCATGGGCAGCAAACACGGTATGGCGCCGGCCACATCTGACCATATCGGCATGATCGCCACCGTGATGAATGCCCTGGCGCTACAGGATGCGCTGGAGCGTCAGGGAATCGAGACCCGGGTGCAGACGGCCATCGAGATGCGCACTATCGCCGAGCCGTACATCCGGCTGCGGGCTATTCGCCATCTGGAGAAGGGGCGCGTCATCATCCTGGGCGCAGGCACGGGCAACCCGTACTTTACCACCGATACGGCGGGCGCTCTGCGAGCTATGGAAATCGGTGCTGAAGTGCTGATTAAGGCGACCAAGGTGGACGCCATCTACGATGACGACCCGAAGCAGAACCCGGACGCCCGGCGCTTCGAGCGGCTGAACTATATCGACTTCCTGAACCAACGACTGCGGGTGATGGACAGTACGGCCATCTCACTGTCGATGGAGTACGACGTCAAAATCGTCGTCCTGGATTTCTGGCAGAAAGACAGTGTCAAGCGACTGGTGCTGGGCGAGTCCGTCGGCACCACCATCGGTAGCTTCGCCAGTGTCCTCCACCAGGGGGCCGGCAGGGAAGAGCGGGCCGAGGAGAGTTAGCCCGCAAAGGAGTGAGCGATGATTCGCGACGTGCTGCAAGAAACGGAGCTGAGAATGATGACAGCCGTCGAAGCGATAGAGTCGGATCTGGCTACCTTTCGCACGGGCCGGGCCTCGCCGGGCCTGGTCGAGCGGGTAGTCGTCCAGGCCTATGGCGCGGAAGTGAACCTGCGCCAGGTGGCGCTGATCAGCGTGCCCGAGCCGCAGCAGCTGGCCATCCGCCCTTACGATCCGAAGCTCCTGGGCGCCATTGAAAAAGCCATCCTCAAGTCGGACGTGGGCATTACGCCAAACAACGACGGCCACGCCATCTGGCTGACGATGCCCCGGCTGACCGAGGAGCGGCGGCGCGAACTCACCAGGCAGGTCGGGCGCCGCGTCGAAGAGGCCAAGGTCGCCGTCCGCAACATCCGGCGCGATGCCCTCAACGAGCTGCGCAGCCTCAAGAATAACCACGAAATAGCCGAGGACGACTTCTTCAGCGCGCAGGACGACCTGCAGAAGCTGACGGATCGCTATATCGAGCAGATCGACGAGATCGGCGCGCGAAAATCGGCGGAGATCATGGAAGTCTGATGGCCTCTGCCAAAAAGCCGCTGGACCTGACGGGCCTGACGGTGCCACAGCATGTCGCCATCATCATGGATGGCAACGGCCGATGGGCGCGCCGGCGCAACCTGCCACGTATTGCCGGTCACCGGGCGGGCGCGGAGAATTTGCGCCGGATCATCAATGCGTGCGCCGAGTTTGGCATTAAAATCCTGACGATATACGCTTTCTCCACCGAAAACTGGGAGCGGCCCGAAGACGAGGTTCGCGGGCTGATGAATATCTTCACCCGCGTGCTGGATCAGGAGCTGAAAGATCTGCACCGCCAGGGCGTCTGCCTCCATCACCTGGGCAACCTCAACGGCATCGAGCCGGCGCTGCAGAAGAAGGTGCGTGACGCGCTGGAGCTGACCCGCAACAACGACCGGCTCATCCTCAACGTGGCCTTTAACTACGGCGGGCGAGCCGAAATCCTGCACGCCGTGCGCCAGATGCTGGCCGATGGCGTCTCCCCCGACGAGCTGACCGAAGAGCTGTTCAGCAGCTATCTGTTCACCGCCGGCCTGCCCGATCCCGATCTGGTTATCCGCACCAGCGGCGAGCTGCGCGTCAGCAACTTCCTGATCTGGCAGGCGGCCTATGCCGAGTATGTCGCGGCGCCGGAGATGTGGCCCGATTTCGGGCGCGAGGAGCTCTACGCCGCCATCGTCGAGTATAGCAAGAGGGATCGCCGATATGGTGGCCTTTCGCAAAAGAGCTGACACTGTAACCCTCCCACCAATGTTCTGGCAGCGCGCCATTACCACTTTCACCATCGGCCCCCTGGCGCTGCTGCTGATCTATCTCGGCGGCCTTTTCTACTTCATTCCGCTCTTCCTGATCCTCAGTCTGGCGACTTACGAATACGCCACCCTGCTCAAGGCAGTGCGCATCCGCGTGCCGCTCTGGCTGCTCATGCCTTCCGTATGGCTGCAGCTTCTGGCGGGCTACTGGCCGGATCGCGGCCTGACAGCGCCCTTCATGATCGTCAGTCTGCTCGCCGTTATCATCTACGCCCTCTGGTCATACGAGCAGATGCGCACAGACTCCTCAGTCGCCGAGTGGCTGGCGACGATGGCCGGCATCCTCCTGCTTGGCTGGGTCGGCTCCCATTTCTTCCGGCTGCGCCAGTTTGG
>JAAYYY010000601.1 GCA_012515125.1 Chloroflexota bacterium | reverse complement strand
CCGCAGGGGCCGACCTCGCCCATCATCCAGAAATTCGTCTTGTCGCCCATGCGCAGCACGCGGCCCGGATCGACGCCGATCTCGTCCACCCAGATGTGGTAGGCGTCGTCGTCGCTCTCGTGGACTGTAAACCAGAGCTTTTCTGCGGGAATCGCGCAGACCCGCGTCATGAAGTCGTATGCGTAGCGGGTCGCGCCCTCCTTAAAATAGTCGCCGAAGGAGAAGTTGCCGAGCATCTCGAAGAACGTGTGGTGGCGCGGCGACGGGCCGACGTTTTCCAGGTCGTTGTGTTTGCCCTGGACGCGCATGCACTTCTGGGCGGAGGCGGCGCGTTTGTAGGGGCGGCTCTCCTTGCCCAGGAAGGTATCCACGAACTGGTTCATCCCCGCGTTCGTGAAAAACAGCGTCGGGTTATCTTCGACAGGCAGCGGCGAGCTGGGCACTACCGTGTGTCCCATTTCCTCGAAATAGTCGAGAAAGGCCTGTCGAATTTCTGCACTGCTGATCGGCTTATTCATTCTCTCTCCGGCGTTTTCGTGTAACCTGCCAATTTTACGGGAGGCCGCCGGGCATGTCAACGCAGGCCAGCCGTAAGCAATAAGCTGTAAGCTTCCTTGCTTACAGCTTATTGCAGGCTCAGGGCGGAGGCTGGAAACCCACCCGCCCGCTTGACAGAGCCCTGCCTGATCCGCATAATCAAGGGTAATTGCATAACCTACACCCGCCGGGAGGAGTAGGCGGCAAGAATGGCGACAGAGAAGATGGGGTCGCGGCCCAGGCCGTGGTTGAGAGCCCCCGCAGCCAGTTCCCCGCCGAATGTCGCCCGTGCTGACTGTCGAAGAAAGGGCCGGCATGAGCGGCGCCGAGTAGAACGACACGGGTAAGCCCGTTACAGCGCAGCCCTGTTCATGCGGACGGGGCAAGAGAGCGTGCCTTCGGAAGAAGGCGCGAACCGAGGTGGTACCGCGGAAGGTCACCCTTTCGTCCTCGTGCAGGCTTCTGCCAGGATGAAAGGGTTTTTTGCTTCCGGGGCCATCCGGGGCACAGTTCCCACGGCGGGCCGGTGTAAGGAGAAATGAACAATGTCTCTACCCAAACGTTACAATCCCAGTACGCGCGAGCCAGAGCTGCTCGCCTGGTGGCAGGAACAGGGCGTCTACCAGTTCAACCCGGACGCTGGCGACCCCCTCTACGCCATCGATACGCCGCCGCCGACGGTGTCGGGCCACCTGCATCTGGGCCACACCTATTCCTACAGCCAGACCGACTTCATGGCCCGCTTCTGGCGGATGAACGGCTACAACGTCTTCTATCCGATGGGTTTCGACGACAATGGCCTGCCCACCGAAAGGCTGGTCGAGCGCACGCATGGCGTGACCGCTCCGGAAATAGGTCGTGAGGCTTTCATCGACCTCTGCCTTGCAGCCAGTGAACAAGCCGAGAAGGAGTACCGCGATCTCTGGCAGCGGCTCGGTCTCTCCGTAGACTGGCGCTACAGCTACCGCACGATTGACGAGAACTCGCGCCGTATCAGCCAGTGGTCCTTCATCGACCTGCACCGCCGTGGCCTCGTCTACCGGCAGAAGGCGCCCGCCATCTGGTGCCCCACCTGCCACACGGCCATCGCCCAGGCCGACGTAGACGATCTGGAGCGACAGAGCACCTTCTACACGCTCGCCTTCCACCTGCAGGATGGCGCCGTCCTGCCCATCGCAACCACCCGCCCGGAGCTGTTGCCGGCGTGTGTGGCTATCTTCATCCATCCCGACGATCCGCGCGGTGCCCAGCTCGCCGGGCGAGAGGCCACCGTGCCGCTTTTCGGCCGGCAGGTGCCCATCCTCCTGGACCCGGCGGCAGACCCGGCAAAGGGCACAGGCATCGTCATGTGCTGTACCTTCGGCGATGCCACGGACGTTGCCTGGTGGCGCACTCACGACCTGCCGCTCGTCGAGGCCATCGACCACGAGGGGCGTATGACGGCGGCGGCCGGCTCCTACGCCGGCCTGCCCACGCAGCAGGCGCGGGCCCGCATCGTGGCGGGCCTGGAAGAAGCCGGGCTGCTGCTGCGCTCAGAGCCGGTCGCCCAGTCGGTGCGCGTACACGAGCGCTGTGATACGCCGGTGGAATACCGGGTCAGCCGCCAATGGTTCATTCGTGTGCTCGACCACAAGGAAGCGTTCCTCGAGGCCGGCGAGCAGATCGCCTGGCACCCGCCGCACATGAAGAGCCGCTACCGGCAGTGGGTCGAGAATCTGGCCTGGGACTGGTGCATCTCGCGCCAGCGCTATTTCGGTGTGCCCTTCCCCGTCTGGTATTGCGACGGCTGCGGCAAGCCGTGGCTGGCAACGGAAGAGATGCTGCCGGTGGACCCGCGCGACGAGTCGCCGCCGGAGCCCTGCCCGCACTGCGGCGGCGAGAGCTTCACCCCGGAGGAAGACCTGATGGACACCTGGGCGACCAGCAGCATGACGCCGCAGATCGTCGGCCAGATGTTTGCCCGCCCGGACCTCTACGAGCGCGTGTTTCCCTTTGCGCTGCGGCCGCAGGCCCACGACATCATCCGTACCTGGACGTTCTACACCATCGTCAAGTCACATTACCACTTCGGCTCGATTCCCTGGCAGACCGCCGCGCTCAGCGGCTGGGGCGTCACCGCGCCGGGGGCCGGCAAGATCAGCAAGAGTCGGGGCGGCGGGCCAATGGCGCCGCAGGAGATTATCGACCGCTACTCGGCCGACGCCGTGCGTTACTGGGCAGCCAGCACCGGTCTGGGTAAGGATAGCGTCATCGACGAGCAGAAGATCGAGGCCGGCAACCGCCTGGCGACGAAGCTCTGGAACGTCGCCCGCTTCGCCGAGCGCTTCCTGGAAGGGTATAACCCGCCGCCGGTGCCCCCTGCCGGCCTGACGCTGGCCGACCGCTGGCTGCTCTCTCGCCTGCAGCGGCTCGTCAGCCGGGCCACGGAACGCTTCCGGGATTTCGATTACGCCTCCGCCAGGAGCGAGACGGAGCAGTTTTTCTGGCAGATGGCCGACAACTACCTCGAAATGGCGAAGCAACGCCTCTATGCCGGCGGGCAGGAAGCCGAAGGCGCCCGCTACACCCTCTATCAGGCGCTGCACACCCTGCTTCACCTGCTGGCCCCGCTCCTGCCCTACGTGACGGAAGCCATCTACCAGGGTCTGTGGACGACCGACCGGTCAATCCACCGCAACGCCTGGCCCCGGCCCGACGCCGCCCTCCTGGACGAAAGAGCCGAAAGCCACGGCGAGCTTTTGCTGGAGATTGCCGGCGCGGTACGCCGCTACAAGAGCGAAGCGGGGCTCTCCCTCTCCACGACGCTGCCCCGGCTCTACCTCCACAGTGCGGACGCTGCTTTGTTGGAATCCCTGCGTGAAGGCGAGCCTGACCTCGCCAGCGTGACGCGCGCGCAGAGCGTGGTCAGCGGCGGCGCGCCAGAACCGGGCCTGACCACCGTTCTCGACAACGGCTCGCTGACGGTGGCCCTCTTGCCTGCAGACGAGGCCAGTCCGGTGGAGTCCTGATTCAGGGGCAGCGGCCGCCGCCCTCCAACGATAGCTCGCGTTCACAACAGCGGCCGGATGGTGGTATAATCGGAGCAGGAGCGCTGGCAGCCGTTCCCTGGAATGGCCGCGAGGAGATCGTCGATGCCCACCAACCTGCCGCCCGAATATTACGACGCGGAGGAGCGCTACCGGGCAGCCGTTACCCCCGAGGAAAAGGCGGCTCGCCTTGAAGAGCTGCTCAGCACCATCCCCAAGCACAAGGGCACCGACCACCTGCGCGCCGACCTGCGCCGCAAGCTATCCAGGCTGAAGAGCGAGGCACAGGGCGGCAAAAAAGGGGTCAGCCGCCACGACTCAGCCTTCCACGTGGAGCGCGAGGGAGCCGGGCAGGTCGTGCTCGTCGGCCCGCCCAACGTGGGGAAGTCGGCCCTGGTGACCGCGCTGACGAATGCCGAGCCGGAAGTCGCCCCCTTCCCCTTCACGACCTGGACGCCGACACCCGGGATGATGCTGGTCGACAACGTGCAGATACAGCTGGTGGACACGCCGCCGCTGCATGCCGACTATGTGAAACCGCAGCTCCTCGACCTCATCCGCCGGGCCGACCTGATGCTCCTGGTCGTCGATATTCAGGCTGAGCCACTGGAACAGCTCGACGAGACGGCGGCCCTGCTGGCCGAGCATCGCATCGTTCCTGCCCACCAGCTCGGCAGCGCCCAAGGCCGCGCTCGCTGCCTGCCCGCGATCGTCGCGGCCAACAAGGTGGACAGCTCGCGCTGGGATGAGGAGTTTGCCGTGCTCGAGGAGCTGGTCGGAAACGACTGGCCCGTGATGGTTCCGGTCGCAGCGACCCTACCGCGCAATCTGGATCGCCTGCGCTGGGCGCTCTTCGACGGTCTTGAGCTGATACGGATCTATGCGAAGCCACCCAACCGCGAGGCCGACCTGAAGACGCCTTATGTGCTCAGGCGCGGCAGCACCGTGGAAACCTTCGCCAGCCGCGTCCACAAGGAGTTCTTGGAAAAGCTCAAATGCGCCCGCGTCTGGGGCACCGGCGTCTTCGACGGGCAGATGGTCGGCCGGGACCACGTCCTTCACGACGGCGACATTGTCGAGCTGCGCACCTGAGCCTCACTTCCGGCTCAGACGAACGTGGCGATTTCCTCCAGAGCCTTCTTCGTAATCACAGGCACGCGTGCATCCGGCGCCGGATAGCCCGCCACGAGCAGCAGGAAGGGCCGTTCGTTGGCCGGCCGGCCGAGGATCTCGTTAAGAAAGCGCATCGGGCTTGGCGTGTGCGTCAGCGTCGCCAGCCCCGCGTGATGCAGAGCGCTGATGAGCATGCCCGTGGCGATACCGACCGATTCCGTGGCGTAATAATGTTTGACCCGCCCCTTCTCCGGGTCCTCGGCGTAGCTCTGCACGAAAATCGCGATCAGGCAGCCGGCGTCCTCCAGGAACGGCTTGTGCTCGTTCGTCCCGAACGGCTCCAGCGCGTCGAGCCATTCCTGCGGAGCGCGCTCGCCGTAGAAGGCCTCCTCCTCCACTTCCGCCGCCTCGCGGATACGCTTCTTCACCGCCGCGTCCTCGACGACGACGAAATGCCAGGGCTGCTGGTTGGCGCCGCTCGGCGCTGTGCCCGCCGCCAGCAGGCAGTCCTCGATGACCGCCCGCGGGACCGGTCGTCGCGCATACTGACGTACCGTACGCCGGCGGCGCATTTCTTCGTAGAAGGCGCTGGCCCGCGCTTCCATCTCTTCGACGGGATACTCGCGATACTCCTCAAGCGGCCGGAACTTCTCGTCGTCCACCATCAACCTCCCTTTGGCTACAACTGGAACGTGCGGCCGGCGTCAGGCCGCTGCCCGACACCACGGCGATCTTTTTTATCGCTTTTCAGTCAGATTCGCTATAATTCCGGCCTTACCCATCGACCCAATCTGGCGATGGGTTTCTTGTTGACTTCCGCGCGGCTGCCGCCAGCCGCTTATCTGTAATGAAGAGCCCCTGATCGAAGGAGAACGCAATGCACGTTGCTCTGCTTGCCAACCTGAAGAAAAATGCCCCGACCTGGGAAGGAATGTCCCCCGACCGCTGGGACGATCTGGACTCGGAGGAGACGATTGCCGACATCACGCGGGCGCTGGAAAGCGGCGGTCACAAAGTCACCTTCCTGGAAGGCAATATCGAGCTGGCCCACCGGTTGCCCAAAGTGAAACCGGACATCTGCTTTAACATCAGCGAGGGTCATTTTGGCGACGCCCGCGAGGCACACGTACCGGCGATCCTGGAGATGCTGGGTATCCCCTACACCGGCTCGCGCGTGCTGACCCTGGCCCTGACGCTGGACAAGCCGATGACCAAGCGCGTGCTCAAATACCACAATCTGCCAACCCCCGCCTTCCAGGCCTTCGAGCGCGCCAACGAGCCGCTCGATCCCGATATGACGTTCCCGCTCTTTGTGAAGCCCAGCCGTGAAGGCACCGGCATGGGCGTCACGCCGGAGTCCATCGTCTACAATGAGGAGCAGTTACGCGCCCAGCTAAGAATCCAGCTCGAGCGCTACGACCAGCCAATTCTTGTCGAAGATTACATCAAGGGACGAGAAGTGACCGTCGGCGTTGTCGGCAACCTGGCCGCCCCGGTGGCGCGGCGCATTCCCGACGACGTCGAAGCTCCGCGCATCCAGCGCGGTCTGACCTTCCTGCCGCCGATGGAAATCGACGTGGATCGCTACGAGAGTGAAGCCGGCATCTACACCAGCCGCATCAAGACAGAGCTGGTGCACGAGTTCTACTGGACCTGCCCGGCAAACCTTGACGAGGAGGCGGTCGAGGAGCTGAACTGGCTGGCGGCCGCCATCTTCCGCGTCACCGGCTGCCAGGACGTGGCCCGCGTTGACTTCCGTCTGAACGAAGAAGAGGACAACAAACCCTACATTCTGGAAATCAACCCGCTACCCGGGCTCAATCCCGAATACTCCGATCTCTGTATCGAGGCGCGGGCTTACGGCTGGACGTACGAAGAGCTGGTCAACCGGATTCTGGACGAGGCTGCCGAGCGCCAGGGATTGTTGGATGGTTGAACGACGCCCTCAGCTCCACAGCTCGCGCAGGTTCTCCCACATGACGTAGGCGCCCGCGACGAGCACGACGCCGACGACCAGGCTCCAGAAGAACTCGACCAGCAGCACGCCTGCCGCCACGACCGCCAGCACGATGGTAACGGCGCTGATCAGGCGTGGCAGCTGCCGCCGGAAACTCGCCTCGGCGAAGATGAAGAGGCCGGCGAGGAGTCCCAGTCCGAGCCAGCGGTATTGCGGGGCAAAGAGAAAAAGGACGACAAAGGCGACGAGCGTTAGCCCAATACTCACGGCGGCCCAGATCTCGGCAAAGCGGCCAAAGCGCAGGCTCTCCTCGCTCATCGGTCGCAAAGGCCGGCGGATGTGCGCGCGCATGGGTCCACGGTCCCCGGCGCGAAGCTGCTGTGCGTGCAGGTCGAGCGCCTGTATCTGGCTGGCATCGTCGGCATACTGGGCCCGTTTGGCGCTAATCTCCTGCGCCAGAAGCTCGCTGGCTGCCTGGTGGGACAGGTACAGCAGCTCCATATGCGGCTGGTTCTGCATTGCCTGCACGCGCACGCCCAGCTCCACCAGTTCCCGGCTCATATCGTTGATCTCGCACGCCAGCGCCTCCCGCCGCGCCTCGATAGCCGCCTTCTGCGCCAGCACGTAAGCCAATGCCTCATCTGGCGGCGGCATCTTGTCCAAACCTGCCCAGCCCAGCGGGTCATACCATGCCCGCCGAACCGTCCCATCCCGGTTGTAGACAGGCCCTGCAGGCGCATCCTCCGCGGAGAAGGGATCGTGTGCGTACAGACCCCAGAGGCCGCGGTAATCCATCGCCCATTCAGGGACCGGCTGCAGCAGTTGCGGCTCCTCCCACTGCCGGATTTCACCGGGCCCAAGGGCCAGCCCGTCGCCCCGCGCATAATCGACGAAGGGCACGCGGAAGATGTTGAAAGCGCCATCCCCATAAGCAGGTGTGTCCTCCAGCTCATAACGGCGCAGCAGCCGCCGCCAGAACTGCTCAAGCTGCTCGCCAACGCGCACGAGCGGCGCCAGCACCGGCAGCTCCAGCTCCGTCAGGTACTCACCGGGTTGGAAGTAGCAGGCGTGGCTGCCCGCGCCCACGTAGACCACCGGGTGCTCGCCGACCTTTTCCACCTCCGGATCGTCCCAGCGGCGGCGCAGGTCGTCCCCCGTGAAGTCGTGTACGGCATAGGCGACCCACTCCGGCCGGAACTCGCCGTCCACTTCAGACTCCGACAGATAGACGGCGATCATTTCCCAGTCCGCCTCATGGTCGTTGGCGCCCGAGAATCCAGAGCGCCAGTTGTTGTAGGCGTAGAAGAACCAGTATTGCAGCACGACCCAGCCGTT
>JAAYYY010000077.1 GCA_012515125.1 Chloroflexota bacterium | reverse complement strand
TGATACAGCGGCGCGCGTCCAACACGTAGGGTTGGGGGAAGGCGTTGGTCGGGCAGGCGTCGAGGCAGCGGTGGCAGCTGCCGCAGCCGGGCATCGTCGCCGGCAGCGGGTCTGGCTCCAGCGGCAGCGTGGTCAGCAGCTCGCCGAGGAAGAACCAGGAGCCGCGACGAGGGCCGATAAGCATCGTGTTTTTGCCGACGAAGCCCAGGCCGGCTGCGGCGGCGTGCTCGCGCTCCAGAATAGCGCCGGTGTCCACGTAGACACGGCTCTTCACCCCTGTGCCGGCCTCTGAGGCCAGCCAGGCGCCCAGCTCTTTCAGCCGTGGGGTCATCACCTCGTGGTAATCCACACCCCAGGCGTAGTTGGAGATGCGCCCCCGACCGGGGTCGTTCGTGATCTCCGGCGGCGGGGCCAGCGTCGCGTAATCGAGGCCGACGCAGACCAGCGAGCGGACGCCGGGCAGGATCACGTTCAGGTCTTGCCGGCGCTCCACGCGGTCCGGCCGGGCCATGTAGCCCATCTGCCCGTGGTATTCCTGGGCAATCCATCGCAGATAGGCGTCGAGCGTCCGGCCGGGCTGCGCGGCGACAATGCCCGCGACAGTGAATCCCAGCTCACGCGCCTTCTCTTTGACTCGCTCCGCTAACGGCGCCGTCATTGGCGACTCCCTACTTCTCGCAGCAGCACGTCCGGCCTCGACGGATAACTGCCTTGTTGACGTTATGGTCTGCCCTATTTTATGCTATAATCCCGCGAGTAGGACATTTGAACAGGAGTGCTTAATATGGAAATCTCAATTACTCCGATGAGGCGTGTGGATCTCATTGCTGTGAGCGGTCGTGTGGACAGCAGCAACAGCAGCGAGCTTGACGACGCCCTGCAATCCCGACTGGACGAAGGTCGCACCAACCTGGTCCTCGATCTCTCCGACGTACACTACATCAGCAGTTCCGGTCTGCGCTCCCTCGTCGCGGCCCTACGCGCGAGCAAGAAGAAGGGCGGCGACGTGCGCCTGGCCCGCCCGTCTGAGCGCGTGCAGGAAGTCCTGGGGCTTGCCGGCCTGGACACCCTCTTCGAGAGCTACGACGACGTCACCGCCGCCGTTGGTAGTTATTAAGCAGAGAGGCCCTGCCCTCTGCGGCTGAGCGGCATTCCTGTCTAGATGGGCTTGAGAAAAGAGCTTTCCGTACCCGGCCATTATGACCAGATCCGGCGTCTTTGCGCCTTTGTGGGCGAAGGGGCGCGCGAGGCCGGTTTTGACGACGACGCTGTCTTCCAGGTGGAGCTGGCCTGTGACGAGGCCTGCACGAACATCATCGAACATACCTACGAGGGTGAGGGGGTCGGTGAGATACAGGTCACCTGGCAGATTAACACTGATCTGTTCACCGTGATCATTCGCGACTACGGCCCGCGCTTTGATCCCTCCGGCATCCCCTCCCCGGCTGTTCCTCCCGACCTGGAAGATATTGAGGAGCTGCCGGTGGGGGGGCTCGGCGTCTTTTTTATGCGCCGGCTGATGGATAAGGTCACGTTTGATTACCACCAGGGAAAGGGAAACGTGCTGACAATGGTTAAACGCCGCACCCAGGACGAGGAACTACCATGATCCGGCATCACGCCCTTTCCGGCGACCTCTGGCTGATCACCGTAGACGGCCGGCTCGACCAAAACGTGACACCAGACCTCGAAGAGACGTTCAACGAGCTTTTTGAAGCCGGTCACACCAAACTGATTGTCGATCTTTCGGGGGCAACATACATCAACAGCGGCGGCCTGCGCTGTCTCGTCGCTGCCTGGCGCAGGGCGCGCCAGCATGGCGGTGACGTCTATCTCTGTGGACTACGCTCGCGCGTTAACGAAGTCTTCTCCATGGTCGGCTTTGATAAGGTCTTCAAGGTCTATCCCGGCCGGGCCGAAGCAACGGCGGCATGGCAAGAGGCTGTCTGACGACCGTCTTCACGCCCCATGGCTTCATGGCTGCGTGGTGACCCGTTCATGCTGGCTCCGCTCATGGTTCCGGTTGCCACCTTTTTCCAGAACGGCTTTTCTGGCACGACATTTTCCTGGCTAAGCGGGCTGCTACTGGTAGCCCTTTTTCTTGCTGCGCTCCTGCTCTTTCTCGTCCGCAGCCGCTACCGTGCTCGCCAGGCCGCCATGCTCCGGCACGTGCGGGAAATGGAGGCCCTGAGCGAAGCCGGACGCGCCATTGTCGAGTCGAGCCATGGCCTGGAGGAGCTGTGCGAGCTGATTGCCGCAGAATCGGCCAAGGTCATCGACACCCGTACGTTGCAGATCGGTCTGTTTGAGAACGGCTACTATCGCATTCTCTACTGGTGCGTCAACGGCGAGCGCCGGGAGCCGGCTGTTTTCCATCTCCAGGAGGACGGCGGCCTTATCGGCTGGGTACGGGACCATCGCGAGCCGGTCCTGGTACGCGACTTCGAGAACGAGCTGGAAACGTTGCCTGCCCGGCCGCGCTACGTCAGCCCCTTTCCGCCGCGCTCCGGCCTGTTTGTACCACTCATCAGCGGCGCGCAGACGCTCGGCGTGATCGCCGCACAGAGCAACGAACCCGACCACTTTTCTGCCGACGACCTGGGCCGGCTGACGATTCTCGCGAACCAGGCGTCCTCGGCCATTGCCAATGCGCAGCTCCTGGAAAAGGAGCGCACCCACGCGGCCCACCTGGAGCTGGTCGGCCAGATCGCCCAGGAGGTGAATGCAATCCAGGAGCTGGACGAGCTATTCAACCAGGTGGTACGCCTGACCCGCGAGACGTTCGGCTTTAACCCTGTGAATATCTTCGGCATTGACAGCCAGACCGGCGACGTGCTCATCCTCGCCAGTAGCCTGGAAGGGGTGGAGCCGGGGCAGATTCACGTACCGGCCGGTATGGGCCTCATCGGCACGGCGCTATCAACGCGGCGTACGGTCGTCTCCAATTACACAGTGGACGACGAGCGCTACCTGGAGTGGCTGGGCGATAGAGATAAGGTAGCGACCCGCGCTGAGATCGTCATTCCCCTGATCGTGGACGACCGTTTGCTCGGCGTGCTGGACGTCCAGAGCGCCGAGGCCGGCGTCTTCCACGACCGCGAGCAGACCGTTCTCGAAGCGCTCGCCGCGCAGGTAGCCATCGCCATCAATAAGACGCAGCAAATCGCCGCACAGCGAGAGCAGGCCTGGGTAACCACTGCCCAGCTGCAGGTCGCCGACGCCATACGCCAGAGTAGCAACATGGACGATCTGCTGGCGGCGATTACGCGTCTGACGCCCATGCTGGTGGGCATCGACCATTGCGGCATTCTTCTCTGGAACGAGGATTTGCAGCAGTATGAAGGCGCTGCCGTCTTCGGGCTGCCGGAGAAGGAGGAGGAACGTTTTCTGCACAGCGCATTGCCCATTGGCACCTGGCCTCCACTGGATGCCGTGCACGTCGGCATGACGCGCCTGGGCACCAAGCGCCTTCCGTCGTGGCTGAACAGCCGGCGCGATGGCGTCTCGCTGATGCTCTACCCGCTCGTCGCCAAGGGCCGCATGGTCGGCGTCATGGTTGTAGACGAGCCGCGACCATCCACCGTCGTCCTGCAGGGTTTCACCGGCGAGGAGAAGTGGGCGCGGCAGGATGAGCTGCTGCGCAATATCGCCTACCAGGTCGCACAGGCGATCGAAGGGGAACAGCTCCATCAGGCGCAGCAGGAAGAAGCCTGGGTCAACACGGCGCTGCTGCAGGTCGCCGAGGCGGTTAACAGCCTCATCGACCTCAACGAGATCCTGGACACCATCGTTCGTTATATTCCCATGCTCGTCGGCGTGGAGTCCTGTTTCATCCTCATCTGGGACGAAGACAACGACGTGTTTCATGCCGGGCCGAGCTATGGCCTTGACGAGATGGGCAAAGGGTTATTGAAGTCTTTTGAGATCACGCCGGCCGAGCTGCCCCAGCTTGAGATGGAACGCCACCAACCCCTGTCCCCGACGGCAGTCGCCTACCGGGTGACGCTGCCCGCCTGGCTTGCCGATCTGTTGGGCACGGCGACGGCCCACGCCCTGCCCCTCTACGCACGCAGCAGTCTCGTCGGCGCCCTGGTCGTGGGGCCGTCCAGCAGCAAGCGCCCGCTCGTCGGGCGTCGTCTCAATATCCTGACCGGCATCGCGCAGCAGGCTGCCATCGCCGTGGTCAACGACCAGCTCTACCGGGAGGCAGCCGAGCGCAGCCGGCTGGAGCAGGAGCTGGACGTGGCCCACCAGATTCAGGCCAGCTTCATACCCCATGGCAGCCCGGACATCCCCGGCTGCAGCGTCGCCAGCTTCTGGCAGGCCGCGCGACAGGTCAGCGGCGACTTCTATGACTTCCTGGAGCTTGGCCCGGATCGCTGGGGCATTGTCATCGCCGACGTTGCCGACAAAGGCGTGCCGGCGGCGCTCTTTATGGTCCTCAGCCGGACTATCCTGCGGACGGTTGCCTTTAACCGGCGCGATCCGAGCGTCACTCTGGAGCGGGCCAACGACATTATCTGGAACGATACAACCTCTGATCTTTTCGTCACGGCTTTTTATGCCAACTGGGAACCGGGCAAACGACGGTTGACTTACGGCAACGCAGGGCACAATCCACCCCTGCTCGTGCGCGCCAACGGCCAGACAGAGCTGCTGGCGGGTGATGGTATCGCCCTGGGGGTGGTGGATAAGATCCGTATCCAGCAGTGCGAAGTCTTCCTGAAACCCGGCGACACGATCATTTTCTACACCGACGGCGTCACCGAGTCCATGAACGAAGACCTGGACGAGTTCGGCCTGGAGCGGCTGCGGCTGGCAGCGCTCTCGGCCAAAGGGCGCGACGCCCAGGGCATTGTGCAGGCCATCAAGCACGCCATCCACGATTTCACCGGCGACACGGCCCAGACAGACGATATTACGCTCATCGTCATGAAGCACCGCGGCTGACGCCCGTCCACGAGATTATCAAGGAGCTGATCATGGCTGAAGAGCAGACTATCTCTGGCACAAAGTTGCCCAGGCGAGCGCCGACGCCCCCGCCCGGCCGGCCGACCCAGGACGCCCAACTGCTTAGCCCTCCTACCGAGGAGCCCATCACGTTCACCAGTAGCGATCCCTGGCGGGTGCTACGCATCCAGGGTGAGTTTGTCGAAGGGTTCGAAACCCTGGCCACAACCAGGAAAGCGATCACCATTTTCGGCTCGGCGCGCGTGAAGCCGGGCCATCCGCAATATCAGGCCGCCGTAGAGGTTGCCCGGCTGCTTGGCGAAGCAGGCTACGCCATTATCACCGGCGGCGGGCCGGGCATTATGGAAGCCGGCAATCGTGGGGCCAAACTGGCCGGAGTGCCGTCGATTGGCCTGAACATCGAGCTGCCTTTTGAACAGGGCAGCAACCGCTTTGTAGACGTGCCGGTTGATTTCCACTACTTCTTCGTGCGCAAGACGATGTTCGTCAAATACGCGCAGGGCTTCGTCATCTTCCCCGGCGGCTTCGGCACGATGGACGAGCTATTCGAGGCGCTCACCCTGATCCAGACGGGCAAGATCGAGAACTTCCCCGTGGTGTTATTCGATTCGCACTACTGGAGTGGCTTGCTGGCCTGGATACGAGACGTGATGCTCGCTGAGGGCAAAATCGGCCCCTCTGACATCGACCTGATGATGGTCACAGACTCACCCCAGGAAGCGGTTCATTTCATTATCGAGGGCTCGAGCGATAACCCGGAGCGCCGCGCCAGGGAAGCGAGCGCCCAGGCGGCGACCCGCGAGGCTTATAGCGAAGGTTATTCGGCTGAATAGGCCTGTTCGGGCGACTGAGTGATGCGATCGCATAGGCGGTTGCTGAGCATCCTCGGCGCGGTCGCGGGCCAGACGTATAATTTGTGATGGCCTCTTTGGCGGCCGACTTGCTGTTTACGGCATGGATCAAACCAGACGATGACACTGCTGACACTCTCTGCTGCCGCCGGCTCAGACCCGGGTCAGGCATATCCGCTCAACCAGGACTGCGTGCTGGCGCTGCTGCGCCCCCCGGAGGGGGCAAGTACGGCGGGCCTGTTTGTCGTTGCCGACGGTATGGGCGGGCACCAGGCGGGCGAAGTGGCCAGCCGCCTCGCCGTGGAGACGGTGCGCGAGCAACTGGCGTGGTTGGTGGAACAAACCGGCACACCGCCCATCGTGCAGCCGGAAACGGCGACTGCCATTGACAATGACGATAATCCAGACATACAGCTGGCGCGCCAGCTGGAAAGCGCCATCGGCGAGGCCAACGCGCGGATTTTCAACTATGCTCGTGAAAATCCGGAACAGGCGGGCAACCTGGGGACCACGCTGACTGCTCTCCTGGTCGTCGATGGCCGGGCCGCTATTGCCAACGTGGGCGATAGCCGGACATATATCTGGCGCAACGGGGAGCTGTTCCAGATTACCGACGACCACTCGTACATCGCTCACCTGGTGCGGACAGGCCAGCTGGCGCCCGAAGCGCTTTATACCCATCCCCGGCGCAACGTCATTACCCGCTCCCTCGGCAACTTCGACCACGTCGCCATCGATACGTGGGCGCTGGAGCTTGAGCCGGGCGACCGTTTTCTCCTCTGTAGCGATGGGCTCTGGGAAATGATTCAGGGAACCGAAGCGCTGGCGCCCTATTTGGGCAATGCGTCGACGCCGGAAAGCGCGGTGGCCTCGCTCATCGAGGGTGCCAACGCTGCCGGCGGTAAAGACAATATCGGCGCCGTCGTCGTCCGCGTCAACGAGATTTGACGCGCCTGGAATATGGCTGCCCACACCATTGGCCGCTACGAGATTGAGTGCGAACTCGGGCAGGGGGGCATGGCTGCAGTTTATCTGGCGCGCGATCCCCACTTTGGGCGCCGCGTAGCCATCAAGCTCCTGCCGCCGGCGCTGCAGCGCGATCCCATGTTCCGCCGTCGCTTCGAACGCGAGGCGCGGACGGTCGCCGCTCTGGAGCACTCGGCCATCGTTCCTGTCTACGACTTTGGCCAGGAAGGTGGGGCCTCCTATCTGGTCATGCGCTATATGGAAGGCGGCTCGCTGGCCGATTTGTTGCGCCAGCACGGCCCGCTCTCGCTGGAGCAGACCACAGCCATCCTGTGGCGTGTGGCCTCCGCCCTCGACCTGGCCCACAACCGCGGGATCATCCACCGCGACCTGAAACCGGACAACGTGCTTTTTGACGGCGCCGGGGAAGCCTACCTCACCGATTTTGGCATTGTAAAGCTGGCTACGGAGACTACGACCGGCGTCACGGGGGATTTCATCGTCGGCACACCGGCCTATATGAGCCCGGAGCAGGCACGGGGCGAAGCGCACCTCGACCGCCGCAGCGACGTTTATGCGCTCGGCGCCCTGCTCTTCACGATGCTAGTGGGCCACCCGCCCTATGAAGCGGATACACCCGTCGGCTACGCCGTGAAGCATGTCACCGAGCCGGTGCCCAGCCTGCTGCGGCTGCGCCCCGACCTGCCCCCGGCGCTCGAGCTGGTGCTCCGCCGGGCCCTGGCGAAAAACCCGGCCAGCCGCTATGCAACGGCAGGCGATCTCGCGCGGGCCGTGGCTTCGGCGCAGGCAGCGCCGCTCCCGGCGCCGGTTCCCGCAGAAGAGATGGCCCGATCCGGCCGGCGCTGGCTGTGGGCCGTGGTAGCCTTGCTGCTTGTATTTGTCTGTTCTGGCGCCTTTCTGGTCTGGCTGTCTGGCCGGGTGCAGGGAAGGGCGGCAACGCCGGAGCCCCTCGTTGTGGTGGTGCCCACCGATCCCCTTCCGTCCGTCGTGGAAGCGGCAACGCGGATAACGGAGACCCCATCGCCGCCGGCTACAGCGCCCACGCCGACGCCGGCCGGGTTACTCGCGCTGCAGCCCATTGCCAGCAACCCGGCCGCCGTGGAGCAACTGGCCCAATTGGGCCGGGGCAGCGTCCATGCCCTGGTGCTTCTGCCCGGCGAGCGGCTCGCCACGGGCGGCGGCAGTGGCATCTGGCTCTTCGACCTCGCGGGCGAGAAAGCTATTCGCCAGTTGGACGCGCACACGCGTGTGGTCCGCGCGCTGGCTGCGACGGCCGACGGCGTCCGGCTGGCTTCCGGCGGAGATGACGGCCGCATCCTTCTCTGGGATCTGGAGGCCGGCAGCGTAGCTTCGCGCCTGGAAGGGCACCAAGATTGGGTCCGCGCTCTGGCCTGGTCTCCCGACGGCGCGTTGCTCGCTTCGGGTAGCAGCGACCAGAGCGTGCGCCTGTGGGAAAGCGCTACCGGCCGCCAGACGTTGATCCTTGACGAACCTGCGGCGTCGGTGCGCGACGTCTCCTGGTCGGCCGATGGTGCACGCCTGGCGGCGGGCGACAACAACGGCCGTGTTTACATCTGGAATGCCGCCGACGGAGCCAGTCTGTTCCGGCTGACGGCGCACCAGGGCATCGCCTTCGCCGTCGCCTGGGCGCCAGACCGGCCGCTGCTGGCTTCGGCCGGCGGCGATGGCCTCATCCGCCTCTGGGATGGCGAGCGGGGCGTCGAGCTGCTGGCGCTGCGCGGGCATCGCGGGCTGGTGCTCGACGTGGCGTGGTCGCCTGATGGAGCCCGTCTGGCGTCGGCGGGGCAGGATGGCACGGTACGCGTCTGGGAAGTGGCGACCGGCAACGAGCTGCGCCGGCTCGAAGGGCATACCGGCATGGTCCTCGGTCTGGTCTGGGAGCCGGACGGGCGAAGGCTGATTTCCGCCGGTGAGGATGGCAGCGTGCGCCATTGGGACGCCGCCACTGGTGAAGAGCGCGCCAGCCATCCCTGGCACACCGCCCCGGCCAACAGCCTCACCTGGTCGCCAGATGGCAGCCGCATCGCCTGCGGCAGCAGTGACCAGACGGTGCAGGTGTGGGACATTGCCACGCAGGCGCCGGTGCAGACGCTAAGCGGTCCTTCAACGTGGGTCAGCAGCGCCGGCTGGTCGCCGGATGGGACCACCATTGCCGCCGCCGATCTCAACGGTGGGATCTGGCTCTGGCCTCCCGGCGGGCCGTTACGCACCCAGCTTCGCCATGGGGCCACCGTAAACGATCTGGCCTGGTCGCCAGATGGCGACATGCTGGCTACGGCGGGCAATGACGGCGTGGTGCGTCTCTGGGACACTGTGGGGGCATCGCTGGGCGAACTGGTCCTGGGGGGCCGGGCCGGCGCGCTCGCCTGGTCTCCGGAGAGCACGCAGCTGGCCGGCGCGGTCGAAGGCGACGGCACGTTTCGGGTCATTATCTGGGACGTTGCCTCCCGCCAGCCTGGAGCCACGCTTGTGGCGGAAGCGCCGGTCCTCGCCCTGGCCTGGGCCCCTGATGGCAGCCTGCTCGCGACGGGCCAGGAAGATGGGCGCACCGTGCTCTGGCAGCTCCCCGATGGCGCCGTCGTCGCCACATTGGCCGGACATAGCGGGGCGGTGCAGTCGCTTGCCTGGTCGCATGACGGCGATCTGCTGGCCTCGGCCGGCTTTGACGGCACTATCCGGCTGTGGCAGGTTGGGGAAGAGACTACTCTGGCGGTTCTTCAGGGCCACCGCTACGCCGTCTGGGACGTGGCCTGGTCTGCAGACGGCAGCCTGCTCGCCTCGGCCAGCGGCGACGGCACAATCCGGCTCTGGGGCGTGGATGGGAGGTCCGGTGCGCAGTAAGCTTCTTCTGGCGGTCACGTTTCTGTTACTCGCCCTGACGGCCTGCACGACGCCTCCGGCCGCGCAGCTTGGCGACGCCGGAGCTGCAACCGTTCCGGCAACAGAGCCAACGCCGGGCGCTGCCGAGCCGATCGCGCCGGTCGCCTCGCCCACGGCAGAGCCAACCGTTGCCCCCACGGCAACGGCCACAGCCACGACAACGCCCATGCCCACCCTCCCTCCCGGCGTGGCCCGCTGCGGGCTCTTGCTGCCCCTGCTTGCGCCGGAGGTGACGCCGCCTGTCACCCGCCTTTCGGGCAGTCCCTCGCTGGCGGCGGTCCCCGACGCTGCGCGGCCGGCCGTGCAGCAGATCCTGCGCGAGCCGGGCAACGTGGGCCTCGTGGCCTATGAGCTGGGTCGGGAGGAGCAGGGCCTCTACCTCAACCCGGAACAGCCGCTGCCGCTGGCCTCGGTCGTCAAGATCGTCTATCTCGTGGCCTATGCCGACGCCGTACGCGCCGGCGAGCTGGACCCTTCACAGCCCGTTTTGCTTGCCGACCTGGAGCGCTATTACCTGCCGAACTCCGACCTGGGCGCCCATCCGGACGCGGTCGCCGATTTGCGGGCCGAAGGGCGCGTTTTCGGCGACCCGCCGGCCGTTCTGCTGGAAGACGTGCCGCGGATGATGATGCAGTATAGCTCCAACGCCGCCACCGACTACCTGCACCTGCTTCTCGGCCAGGAACGGCTGGAGACGACCATTACGAACCTGGGTATGTCCAGCCACACCGCCCCCTGCCCCTTCCTCGGCCAGTTCCTACTGATGAGCAATGGAAGAGGAGCGGCAGCCGGTTATCTGGCCGAGCCCTTGCGCTATGGCGGGGACGCAACGGCGGCGACGCTGGCCTACCGGGATGCGGCGGAAAGCACCCTGTCACGCGGCTGGCGCGCTCGCGACCGCCGGCCCGACATGGAAGTCCAGATGCTCTACAGCGAGCTGTTCAATGCCCACGCCAGCGCCGCCGATTACGCCCGCCTGATGGGCCTGATCGCAGAGAACCAGCTAGGAACGTGGGATCACAGCGTGCTCATCCGCCGCTACCTGGAATGGCCGACGGCTTTCCCCGCCAACCAGTCGCTCGCCTGGCTGGGCTACAAAGGCGGCTCCCTGCCTGGCGTGCTCACGGCGTCGTACTATGCGCAGCCGTGGGACCGGGCCCGGCCCGTCGTCGTGGCTCTCTTCTTCCACGACCTCCCCCTGCAGACCTACCGCGAATGGCGGCGCAGCCTACCCAACGACGAACTGGCCCGCTGGCTGCTTTATGACGCCGGCGCCATTGACACCCTGCGGTTGATTCTCTTCGGCGAGTAAGAACGACGCCCCTAACGCCGCTCCTGCCAGGCCGTTACCTCGTCCAGCGCCGCCTTTTCCTCGGCTGTGAGGCTGATTTCCGCCCCTTTCAGCGTGTCTTCCAGCTGCTCGACGCTGTTGGCCCCGATAATCGCCGAGTCTACGGCCGGATTCGCCAGCACCCAGGCGATAGCCGTCTGGGCGATGGTCGCCCCATGGGCGCTGCCAATTTCCTCAAGCTTGTCGACGGCCGCGAAACCCTGCTCATTCATGTAGCGGCGCTGGATGCCTGCCGCCCGGTCGCTGTGTGGCAGCGGCGCATCGCGGCGGTACTTGCCCGTCAGGAAGCCGCCACCCAGCGGGCTATAGGGGATGACGCCGATGCCATATTCCAGGCAGAGGGGCTGCAGCTCCCGTTCAAACTCCGCGCGGTGGACCAGATTATAGTGCGGCTGCAGACTTTCGTAGCGCACGAGGTTGCGCACGTCGCTGATCCACAACGCCTCGACCAGCCGCCACGCCGGATAGTTGGAGACGCCCACGTAGCGCACCTTGCCCTGGTGTACCAGGTCGTCGAGCGCGCGCAGCGTCTCTTCCTGTGGCGCCTCCGCCTCGAATGCGTGTGTCTGGTAAAGGTCGATGTAATCAGTCTGCAGCCGTCGCAGGCTGTTCTCGACGGCGTTCATGATGTGGTGGCGCGACAGCCCTCTGTCGTTGACGTCATCGCTCATCGCCCCGCGCACCTTCGTGGCGATGATCAGATCTTCCCGCCGGGCGCTCGTCTTCTGCAGCCAGTTGCCGATAATCGTTTCGGAGACGCCGCCCGGATTGCCCTCGATCCAGCGTGAGTACACGTCGGCGGTATCAATGAAGTTGCAACCCAGCTCAACAGCGCGGGACATGACCCGATGGGCCACGTCCTCGCCGCTACTCCACCCGAATTGCATCGTCCCCAGGCAGATTGTCGATACCTTCAGGCCGGTGCGGCCCAGGCGGCGATATTCCATCGTGATCCTCCTCTGGGATTTCAGTTCGGCACCGCTGCCGCTCAGCAGGCTGGCCTGCCTGCGGCAGCGGTCGTTCAGGGCGTCGTCGTCGGGACGGGCGTCACCATCGCGTCTGTGCCCTCGCCAGTCGTGCCGGCTACTGTCGTCGCGACGGGCTCCGGCGCCGATGCTTCGTCGGCCGGAGGCTCCGTCCCGGTGTCGTCTGTGGGCGGCGTCGCCTCCGTTTCCGCTTCTGGCGGCGTCTCTTCGATGGTGCCCCCCTCACCGGTGATGCCCGCTTCGTCGGCCAGCGGGTCGCCGACGTAGGGTTCGTCGAAGTTGAAGTAGTTATACACAGCGCGCGAGATCTCGCGCAGGATGGGGAAGCTGATGTCGGACTGCAGCCATTGCCCCGGCAGGTGCAGGTATTCGACGATGACGTAATCGCCGCCGGGGGTGAAGACGACGCCGGCGTCGCCGTGCGTGTCGGGAATCCAGCCATGCTTGTGGCTGACGGGTACGCCGTCGGGCACGCCAAAGCGGATCAGGTTGCCTTCCTCGTTAAGCACCATCAGGTCGAGAATAGCCTGGCACTCGGCTGGGGTGTAGTCCCCCGGATAGACGGCCATCAGCGCGCCGCCGCCGTGCTTGGCGCACTGGTAGATCATCGCCAGCAGGGCGCCCATCTCCTCGGCTGTCGTCTGCCGCGTCGGGTCGGGCGCAGTCGGCAAATCGGGCCGCGAGTTGGCGGGCGTATTGTAGGTCGT
>JAAYYY010000600.1 GCA_012515125.1 Chloroflexota bacterium | reverse complement strand
GGCAGCGGTGACGGCGAACATGCCGCCAAAGCCGGCGTAACTGCTGCCGAACGGCGCCGTGCCGCTGATAACCAGCCCTGTGGCGAAGTATTCCTCCGTGTAAAAGCCGCCGTTGACGACGAGCAGCGCGCCCGTCTCCATCTGCCACGCTTCCAGCTGCAGAGGCTTTCCAGGCCGGTAATGGACGTCGAAGCGGAAATAGGCGGGATCGAGGCGCAGCACCGTCACCGACTCCTGCCAGAGTCGCTGCTCGTCCACCACGTTGAGGATGCGCAGCTCCAGCCCCGGCTCCAGCGTCTGCCAGCCGCTGTCCAGAGGCGGCAGCGTCGGCGTGGGCAGGGGCGTCGCCGGAAGGAAAATGGTCGGCGGCGGAGCGGCTGTCGGCTGTTCGGCCATACATCCGGCCATTAACAGGAGAGCCAGAAGGGGCAATATCAGGAACAGCGAGCGGTTCAAGGCGTATCGTCGTCGAGCACGATGCTCGTGCGGTGCAGATGCAGGTCGAGCGGGTCCAGCCCAAGCGCGTCCAGCACCTCGTCGGGCCGGCCGGTCGCGCCCTCACGCAGAGCCAGCCGCAGGGTGAGCTTCCAGTTGCCATCCGCCGCCCGCGCCAGGGAGAGGTCGTGGACGAGCGGGCGCAGGTCGTATCGTTTATCCCGGCGCTCGCGCGGCAGGGATTCCGCCGCAAGCAGCGTCTCAACTCGTTCCTGCAGGCCGGCGCCGTCCACTTCCGTCGGCAGGAACACCTCAAAGGTCGTCTCGATGGTCACGGCCTGCATCGCCGGAGCCTCCAGCGGCACCTCCCACACCTCGTGGACGACGATACCGGGCGCCATACGGCTCATCATCTGCGCGTGCGCCGCCGCCGGCTCGACGACTTCCAGGAGCCAGACGTCGCCCAGCTCCGCCTCGCTGGTGAAGCCGAGCGGCAGGGCCGCGGCGAACTGCAGGCGCGGGCGGCGGTTGAAGCCCTGGGTATAGGCGACGGGCAGGCGAGCGCGGTTGAGCGCCCGCTCCAGCGTGCGGGCCAGGTCGAGATGGCTGATGTAGCGGGCCGGGCCAAATTTACTGAAACGGAAACGCAGGCGCTGGACGTAGTTGGCGTGCATACCCCAATCGTATCCCGGAACGCGAGCAGGGAAAGTGGAAGCGCCGATTTCTCATCCGGCTCCTGCCCTAAAAATCGCTGAAGATCGCCGCCCAGACTTCGCCGCTGCTCTGGAGAAGGCGTACAATAGGGGCTAATGTTGCGGTCGAGGTCTGTTGCCGTTTTTCTGTTGCTACTCCTGTTTCTCGGCGGGTGCGTGCGTCCGAATCCCGAGCTTGCCGGCGTTGCCACAATGGCGCCGCTGGCCTCTCCTGTAGACGGCCTCCCGCCCGGCGACGCACCCAACGCGCCGCCACCAACCGGCAGCGACGAAGAAAGCAGCGCGCCGCCAACCGCCACCCGGCCGGGCGCGCCGACGCCCGTTCTACCGCCCTATCCCGGCACCCCAACCCCCGATCCCATTGATCCGGGCGAGGTCAGTAGCGATGGGACCAGCTATCTCATCCACAGCGTCGGCGTTGGCGAGACGCTCGGCTATATTGCCCAGCGCTACGGCACCACGCCGGAGGAGTTGCTCGCGCTGAACGGGATGAGCGCCGACGAGTTCCTTTCTGTGGGGCAGGAGATCCGCGTGCCCGGCGGCGCGACCCTGGTCAGCCCCAGCTTCAAGATCATCCCCGATAGCGAGCTGGTCTACGGGCCGGCGGCGCGGGATTTCGACATCGACGCCTTTATTGCCTATTTCGATAGCTACCTGGCGCGCCATCAGGAGGACGTGGAGGGGACCGTCCTGAGCGGGCCGCAGATCGTACAGCTCGTCGCCGACCGCTTCAGCGTGAATCCCCGGCTGCTCCTGGCAGCGCTGGAATACCGCGCCGGCTGGGTCAGCCAGCCACAGCCCAACGAGCTGGTCTACCCGATGGGCCGGGCGCGAGCCGGCGTCGAAGGGCTTTACCGGCAGCTCGCCTGGGCCGCCGACCAGTTGAACTGGGGTTATTACGGGCGCTCGGAAGGCGGGCTAACCGGCGTCACGATCGGCGACACGACCATTGCCTTTGCCCCGGCGATTAACGACGGTACAGCCGGCGTGCAGCGCTGGCTGGCGGCGCACGACGGCGCGACCTACGACATCTGGCAGCAGGCCGCCGGTCCGTCCGGCTTCTTCGCCACATACAGCCGTCTCTTTGGCAATCCCTTTGCCTATACGGTGGATCCCCTCTGGCCTGCTGGATTAACGGCGCCAGAGCTGGCTCTGCCCTGGGCGGCAGACGAGACCTGGTACATGACCGGCGGGCCACACGGCGGCTGGGCCAGCGGCTCGGCGTGGGCAGCCATGGACTTTGTGCCCCACGACGAGCAGCTCGGCTGCTATCCGTCCGACGCCTGGGTGCGGGCGATGGCGCCCGGCGTGGTGACGCGCAGCAGCTTTGGCGCCGTCGTCGTGGATAGCGACGGGGATGGATACGCCGGGACGGGCTGGGCGATCACCTACCAGCACGTAGAGACGCGCGACCGCGTGGCGGTGGGCACGCGCGTCGAGACGGGCGACCCCTTAGGCCATCCCTCCTGCGAGGGCGGCTTCTCCAACGGCACGCACGTCCACATTTCGCGAACCTACAACGGCCGCTGGGTCGCCGCAGATGGCGACCTGCCCTTCATCATGAACGGATGGGTCTCCCGGGGGCTGGGCCGCGAATACGACGGGCAGCTTGTACGCGGCGACGAGGTCAAAGAGGCGTGCGAGTGCCGGGGAGAAATCAACGCCATCCCCGGCAGCTCGCCCGCTACTGATTAGCCCGCGTCCTCTCAGTCGGGAAACGTCACTTCGACGACGCTGGCGGCAATCCGGTCGTAGAGCGCCTGACGTACTTGCTTGATGCGGTCCAGCGCCTCGTCCAGCGGCACCAGGGAGCGATCCTTCTCCTCGCGCAGCTTCAGCTCCACGCCGCCTTCGTCCAGGCTGCGCTTGCCGGCTGTCACACGGATCGGGATGCCGATCAGGTCGGCGTCGTTGAACTTGACGCCCGGGCTTTCGTCCCGGTCGTCGAAGAGCACCTCGATTCCTGCCTTTTTCAGATCGGCGTAAAGCTGTTCGGCGGCCTCGAAGCCACCGCGCAGGGCAACCAGATGTACCTCGTACGGGGCGACCGCAATGGGCCAGCAGAGGCCCTGCTCGTCGTTGTGCTCCTCGGCGATACAGGCCAGCAGCCGCCCGACGCCGATGCCGTAGGAGCCCATGACGACCGGCCGTGATTCGCCGTCCTCGTCCACAAAGGTGGCGCCCATATCTTTGCTGTAGCGAGTGCCCAGCTTGAAGATATTGCCGACCTCGACCCCACGGGACATCCTCATCGGCGTGCCACACTGTGGGCAGAGATCGCCCTCCTGCGCGGCGGCAATGTCGGCGACCACAGCCGCTTCGTAATCGCGCCCGTAGTTGACGTTGCGCAGGTGGTAGCCCGCTTCGTTAGCCCCGGCGACGAGGTTCGGCGAGTTGACGACAGCGTCGTCCACGACGACGAGCACGCCGTCGAGGCCAACCGGCGAGGCATAGCCCGGCACAGCGCCAACGGCCACGATCTCCTCGTCGTGGGCCGGGCGCAGCTCCTTGGCTTTCACGGCGTTGGCCAGCTTCGTCTCGCTCAGGTCCATGTCGCCGCGCACGACCGCAAAGACGAAGCGCTCAGTTTCCTCGTCGCCTTCGCTGAATTTCGCCACCAGGAAGACGGCTTTGGCCGTGCGTGATTTGGGCACGCCCAGAAACTCGGCCAGCCCGGCGATCGTCGTCATCTCCGGCGTCGCCACGCGCTCGACCGGCAGCGGCTCT
>JAAYYY010000599.1 GCA_012515125.1 Chloroflexota bacterium | reverse complement strand
GAGAAGCGCGGGGAGCCCTCGCCACAGCGGCAGACGTTGATGCTGGTCGGTGGCGTGCTCGCCCTCTCTGTCGTCGTTCTGCTGATTTTCGTCCTGATCGCCCTGGCCGCCGGTTACACGCCGTTCCTTGTGCCGTAATGGAATAGCGCCACTATTCCGACAGCTCGGCCTCCAGGATGCGATCCAGCCGGAACGTGCGCTGAGCGTGGCGCAGGTGGCAGTAGGCGACCAGATAACGCGCGCTGCCCTGTGTTGTCGTATATAGCGGGCTGATGAGCCGGATGGTTTCCCTGCCTCCCTCGGTAACGTAGCGGATACGTACCTGCTTTCCCCCCGTAATCGCGTTGGCCAGCGGTGGCGGCAATGGCGCCGAGGTTGCCGAGGGCATATACACCGGGCCGCCCTGCGCGTGAAGCAGGTCGCCCACCGTGCTCAGACCCCGCTTTTCCAGCTCCCTGACCATCCTCTGGAATACGGCAGCGGTCGTGTAGGCGTCGTTGAGCGCCCGGTGGGCCCGGCTCTGTGAGACGCCAAGGCGATAGGCGACCGTGCGCAGATCGTTACGGTCGAAGTGGAAATGGCGCCGTGCCAGCTGCAGCGTACAGAGCCAGGGATTGGGTAGAACAGGCGGGCAGGCGCCCATGCGACTGGCAATGGCATACTCCTGCGCCAGAAAGCCGGCGTCGAAGGAGGCGTTGTGCGCGACGATAATAGCCCCCTGCAAGATTGGCTGGAGCCGCCCGACCACATCGCCGAAAGATGGGGCGCCAGCCACGTCGCGGTCTACAAGGCCATGCACCCGGGTTGCGCCGGGGTCGATCGGCCGTCCTGGATTCACCAGCACGGACAGCCGTCCCGTTTCCTGCCACCCCTGGAAGCGCAGAGCAGCGATTTCGATCACGCGATGGCCCAGCGCCGGCGACAGGCCCGTGGTCTCTGTGTCGAGAACGACGACGGGCGCCTCGGCGAGGGGCATTTCGTCTACAGCATGCATGGGTTGATTATACCACCAGGCCGGGCGCCGGCTGAAACGCGTTTCCCAGTATATCTTTTTCCTTATCTCATAAAAAGTAGTTTGATCTGCACCACGGATGTGGTATAATGTCTTCTGCTAAACCGGTGTCAGGAGCGGAAGGAAAAGTGGGCAGCCCCCACTTTTTTCTTTTCCTGGTTATGAAAGACTGACCCATTCAGAAAATAGAATACAGGTTGAGCGGATGAGAAGCGAGTTTATCTTAGCCTTTAACGAAATATGCGAGGAACGCGGGCTGGCCAAGGATGTCGTCTTTGAAGCGTTGAAGACGGCCCTCGTTTCGGCGTACAAGCGTAACGTGAATATCAACGTCCAGGACGTGCGCGTGGAGATCGACCAGCGTACGGGCGAGCCCACCATCTACGCCGAAAAAGAGGTAGTCGATTCGGTAATCGACGACCGGACCGAGGTGTTGTTGGAAGAGGCTCACCGCCAGGGCTTCACCGACGCCCAATACGGCGACATGGTCATGGTCGAAAGCACGCCGCGCAACTTCGGCCGCATCGCTGCGCAGACGGCCAAACAGGTCATCCTGCAGCGGGTGCGTGAAGCCGAGCGCGAGCAGCTTTTCGACGAGTTTGTCGATCGCGAGGGCGAGATCGTCAACGGCACGATCCAGAGCGTCGGCGGACAGCATATTACGATTGGCCTGGATCGGACCGAGGCGATCATGCCGCGCAACCAGCAGGTCCGTGTCGAGCGCTACCGCCCGCACGACAAGATCCGCGTCTATCTGCTGGAGGTCCGGCGCACGAACCGGGGTCCGCAGATCATCGTCAGCCGGAACCACCGCAACCTGTTGAGACGCCTGCTGGAGCTGGAAGTGCCGGAGATTTACAACGGGCAGGTGGATATTAAGAGCATCGCCCGCGAAGCCGGCGCGCGCTCCAAGGTAGCCGTCATGGCGCGGCAGGAAGGGGTCGATCCGGTTGGCGCCTGCGTGGGCATGCGCGGCGTGCGCATCCAGAGCATCGTCCGCGAGCTGAACGACGAGAAGATCGACATCATCGAGTGGGATCCCGATCCACACGTCTTCATCGCCAAAGCGTTGAGCCCGGCGCGTGTCTCCCAGGTCCATCTGGACGACCATCCCGACGAGGGCAAGACTGCCGTGGTCATCGTACCCGACGATCAGCTGTCGCTGGCTATCGGCCGGGAGGGCCAGAACGCCCGCCTGGCAGCCAAGCTGACCGGCTGGCGCATTGACATCCAGAGCCTGACTGAATCGGCCGTCGAGGGGCTGACCAAGCTGGATCACCCGGCGGTAGATGCGCGTATAGCGCGGGACGACGAGCTTCTGGAAAAGGTCCGCCATGTCCTGGCCAAGAAAGAGGCCGACCGGCCGGTTACGGCTGAGGATTATATGGTCCTCGACCGCTTTGTGGCCGGCACGCTTGGACGGATTATCGATTCGCGCACCGCGGGCTACGAAGGGATTCGTCGCGAGCGGGCCGAGGCCCGCAAGCGGGTGCCGGCTGTCACCTGGGAGATGGAGCTGGAAGAGCTGAATCTGCCCTTGCAGACGCACAATCTGCTCCTGGATAATGAGATAACGACGGTTGGCGAAGTCCTTTACCGCCTGGAGCTGGGCGACGACCACCTGCTGCGCATTGACGGCTTTAACGACCGCAGCCTGGAGGCCGCACACAACCGCGTGGCCGAGCTGAAAGAAGCTCTGGCAGCCGGAGCGGAGGCTCAGGCGACCGAGCTTGAAGCGACCGGCGCAGAGGAAATGGAACCGGGCATCGAAGTAGTTGAGGCCGAGGCAGAGCCGGAACCGGAAGCTTTGGCCGACGATGTGTTGGATGAGGATGAGGAAGCGGCAGAGCTCGTGACCGAGGAAGAAGTCGAAGAGCCGGCCGTCGCCGAAGAAGAGCCTGTGGCCGAGATGGCTGCCGAGGAAGAAGACGAAGCGCTGATTCCGGCTATCGACGACCTTTCTGCTCCGCTGATTGAGATTGTGCGCACGGAAGAGCCCAAACGCCAAACGAAGAAAGGCAAAGTCGTCATCGTCTCCCGGCCGGGAGCCGGCGAAGGCGAGGAAGAGGACGAGGAAGCGGCGCGGCGTCGCGGTCGCCAGCTCGTCTATGACGAAGAGGCCGGGCGTGTCGTGGCCAAGCGCAAGCGCAAGAAGAGCCGCCGCCGGCCGGAATGGGAAGACCTTGAAGACCTGCCGGTCGATCAGGTTCTGGACGACGATTTTGAATAGGGAAATCGTTGGCAGCCATTAACGTGATGGCCGCGAAACAGCGACGAGAAAAACACGTACCGCAACGCACCTGTATTGTTTGCCGGAGCAAGGCCGACAAGAGACAGCTGCGGCGGTTGGTGAAGGCGCCGGCAGGCGCGCCTGAGGGCGTTGTACTCGACCCAAGCGGCCGGCTCCCCGGGCGAGGCGCTTATCTATGTGAGAAGCGAGCCTGCTGGGAACGAGCGCTCCAGAGCGGCGTTCTGGAACGTGCCCTGCGCACCACCCTGACGCCGGAAGCGCGCGCCGCGCTGCTGGAGCATGGTAGTCAAGCTGATGAGTAATTGATCTGGGGTGCGGCCTGGAGCCGCCACCATCCACATTAACAGGTCAAAAGTGCGACACGGAGCGAGCCTCTCTCTCCGTGTCGCGCTTTGTAGAGCGGGATACCGGCATTGCGCTGGTCTGCCGGTATGAACCGGAGAGGTAGGAAATAGAGAGCATGAGTAATACGGAAACAAGAAACGTCATCGAGATCCCCGATTTTCTCACCGTGCGTGAGCTGGCGAGCCTGATGCAGGTGAGCCCCATCGACGTCATCAAAGAGCTGATGGCCAATGGGATCATGGCCAACATTAACCAGCAGATTGATTTTGATACGGCAGCCATTGTCGCCAGCGAGTTCGATTTTGAAGCGCAGCGCCCGGCTGTAGTGGTTGAAGAGGTAGAAGAGGTCGGTCAGCGGCCGATGTGGCGTAAGATCCTGGCCGAAGAGCAGGCAGCCGATCTGAAGCCGAGGCCGCCCGTGATTACCATGCTGGGCCACGTGGACCACGGCAAGACCTCGCTGCTCGACCTCATCCGCCACACGAACGTGCAGGCGGGCGAGGCGGGTGGTATCACGCAGCACATCGGCGCCTACCAGGTCGAACATGACGGCCAGTTGATCACTTTCCTCGATACGCCTGGTCACGAGGCGTTCACCGCCATGCGCGCGCGGGGCGCTCAGGCCACCGACATCGCCATTCTCGTCGTAGCCGCCGACGACGGCGTGATGCCGCAGACGCGTGAAGCGGCCGATCACGCCCGGGCAGCTCAGGTACCCATTGTCGTCGCGCTCAACAAGATCGACCTGCCCAACGCCAATCCGGCTGCGGTGAAGCAGCAGCTTGCCGACATTGGCCTGGTGCCCGACGATTGGGACGGCGACACCCTGGTCATTGAGGTCTCGGCGCGCGAGAACTGGGGCATCGACGACTTGCTGGAGGCAATTCTGCTCGTGGCGGAGGAAATCAACCCCCGCGCCAATCCCGACGCCGAGGCGACCGGAACGGTCCTGGAAGCGCGCATGGAACGCGGGCGCGGTTCTGTCGCTACCCTTCTGGTCCAGAACGGCACGCTCCGCACCGGCGACACGCTCCTGATCGGCGAGTTTTACGGGCGGATTCGTTCGATGTTTGACTATCGCGGCAACCGCATTAAGGAAGCCGGGCCGTCAACCCCGGTCAGCGTTTCAGGCCTGAACGGGCTGCCTGCTGCCGGGGATCAGTTCGAGGTCGTGGAGAACGAGAAGGTGGCTCGCAAGATCGCCGCAGAACGGCAGCTCGAAGCGGGCGGAGGGGAGACGGAGCGCCGTGGCATCAGCCTGGACGAGTTCTTCAACCGCCTTCAGGAAGGCGAGACGAAGACGCTGAACCTGATCGTCAAGGCCGACGTGCAGGGCTCCCTCGAGCCACTCGTCACCTCGCTTGAGAAGCTGAACACCGACAACGAAGCCGTCGAGCTGGAGATTCTTCATGCCAGCACAGGCAATATTACAGAGAGCGACATCATGCTGGCCTCGGCCTCCGATGCCGTGGTGCTTGGCTTCAACGTAGACGTAGATGCGGCTGCCCGCCTGACGGCGACGAATGAGAACGTGGAGATCAAGCTCTATAACGTCATCTACAAGCTGCTCGAAGAGGTAGAGCTGGCTATGCGCGGCCTACTTGGCCCCTCCTACCGGGAGACCATTATCGGCCGTGCCGAAGTGCGAGCCGTCTTCCAGATCAGTGGTGTGGGCACCGTTGCCGGTTGCTTTATGCGCACCGGCGTGGCGCGACGCAACGCCCAGGCTCGCATCATCCGCAATACCCAGCTCCTGCACACTGGCCCGGTCAGCAGCCTGAAGCACCTCCAGGAGAACGTCCGCGAGGTGCGCACCGGCTTCGAGTTTGGCGTCAGTATTGGCGGCTTCAGCGATTACCAGGCCGGCGACATTATCGAGTTCTTTGAGATACAGCGCGTGGAACCGGCTTGATGGAATCTGTACGCCAGAAACGGACAGCCGAGCAGATTCGGATCTTACTCAGCGAGATTTTTCTGCTGGAGATGAAAGACCCGCGATTGGCCGGCCTGACGGTCACGCGGGTCACCATCGACCGCGAGCTGCAGTATGCGGACATCTACGTCCACGCCCTGGCGATGGACGAGCGCGAGCAGGAAGTAATGGAAGGGCTGCAGAGCGCTTCCGGTTTCTTGCGGCGCGAGCTGGGCAACCATCTGCGCTTGCGCAACACGCCCATACTCCACTTCCACTGGGATCCATCGCTGGCTCACGCCGAGCACATCAACCAGCTACTCGACAAGCTGGATATCCCGGCCGAGGAAGAAGAGTAACAGCGCCGTGACAGACAACAGAGACGTTGCCGCCGCCAAGCGGCTCATCGACAATGCTCGCGAGATCCTGGTTATCACTCACGTCGGTCCCGACGGCGATGCCATCAGCTCGCTGACAGCCACCGGCGTGGCGCTGCGCCAGTTGGGGAAGCGGTTTACCCTCGCCTGTGATGATGGCGCGCCGGTTCGCTTTGAATACCTGCCGCTCTACGAGCAGATCCAGAGGCACGTCGATCCCGCGGTCGCCTACGATCTGGTCATTGCCCTCGACTGTGGCGACATGAGCCGGATGGGCCAGGCCTATGCCAATTTGCCGTCGCCACCGCCCATCATCAACATTGATCATCACGTCACCAATACCCGCTTTGGCGACGTGAACATCGTCAACAGCGATTGCACGTCCGCTGCCGAGCTGCTCTTTCACCTGTTTCCCGCATTGGGGGTGCGCCTGACGCCAGAGCTGGCTACCTGCCTGCTGACGGGTGTGGTGACCGATACGCTTGGCTTCCGCATCCCCGGCGTCAACGCCGAGACCTTCCGCACCGCGAGCACGCTCATGGAGGCGGGCGCCGATCTCGGCTTCATCACGCTCAATGCGCTGCTGATCAAGCCGATGTCAACGCTGCGGCTCTGGCAGGCCGGCCTCAACCACATGCGTCTGGAAGAAGAGGGCGTCCTCTGGACCGCAATCGACGACCGGGAACGCGAGGCCGCGGGCTACACGGGCAGCAGCAGCGGCGGGCTGGTGAACATGCTCGCCAACATCGACGAGGCGACCATGAGCGCCGTGCTGATCGAGGAAGGCGATAAGGTCTACGTGGGCTTTCGCTGCCGCCCCCCTTACAGTGTGGCGGAGCTGGCTCTGAACCTGGGCGGCGGCGGCCATCCCCTGGCCTCCGGGGCCACCCTCGAAGGCCCGCTGCACAAAGCGGTCTCGCTGGTCGTGAGTATGGCCCGGGAAAACATTCGCCAGCAGCGCGCGCTGCTGCGGGAATCGGCTGGCTGACCCTCGCGCCACAATGCCAGGGCTGAACGGCATTCTGAACGTGGATAAGCCGGCGGGGCTGACCTCACACGACGTCGTCAGCCGCGTCCGGGGGCTTGCCCGGTTGCGCCGGGTGGGTCACGCCGGCACGCTTGACCCGCTGGCGACGGGCGTGCTCGTCGTCGCCCTGGGCCGCGCCACCCGCCTGCTGGAGTATGTTACCGGCCTGCCCAAGACGTATGAAGCTGTCGTCCGGCTGGGCCAGACGAGCACGACTTACGACGCCGAAGGGGAGCTGACTCCGCCGAGACAACTGCCTGAGCTGCCGGCCGAGGCGCTTGATCAGCTTCTTGACCAGTTTCGCGGCCCGATCAGCCAGGTGCCGCCCATGTACTCGGCGGTGAAGCGCGAAGGGCGGCCTCTCTACGAGCTGGCCCGCCAGGGCGTGAGCGTGGAGCGCGAGCCGCGCCAGGTGATCATCTACGACCTGCAGCTACGGGACTGGAGTCCGCCCGATCTGCGACTGGGCGTGGAATGCTCGGCCGGCACCTATATCCGCTCGCTGGCCCACGATCTCGGCCAGGCGCTGGGCACAGGCGGCTATCTTGCGGCGCTGCAGCGCACAGCCGTGGGGAGCTTCAAACTTGCCAACGCCGTCGCGCTGGATACACTCAGTGCGGAAAATATCGTCCAGTTTCTCCTGCCGCCAGATAGCGCTGTTGCCCATTTGCCTGCCCTCTCGCTCGACGGAGAGGCCGCGCGCCTGCTCCGTTTTGGTCAGCGCCTCCCTCGCCCGGCCGGTATAGACGAGGCGCCGCTGGTCCGGGCCTATGGCCCGGGTGGCGACTTTGTAGGAATTGTCGCCGCTGCCGGTAGAGAGTGGAAACCCGAAAAAATCTTCGTCGAAGAAAGTGACCTCCATGGTTGAGAACTTCCTGCGCGTCGATTCCCTCGACGCACTTCATGACCGGCGCCCCACCTTTCTCGCTATCGGCGTCTTTGACGGTGTGCACCGGGGCCACCAGCAGCTGCTGTCAGATATGGTGGCAGCGGCTCAGGCTGCCGGCGCCCGCCCGGCCGTGCTCACCTTTTTCCCCCACCCGATGGTCGTCATTCGCAACCTGCGGGGACGTATCTATCTGACGACGCTATCGCACCGGGTGACCCTGCTTTCCCGGCTCGGCATTGAACTCGTGGTCGTGCATCCGTTTAACGACGAGGTACGCACGACCCGCGCGGCGGATTTTGTGGATCGCCTCTGTGCGGCGATGGAGCTGCGCGAGCTGTGGGGCGGCAGCTTTTCGCTGGGCTATCAGCGGGAGGGAACCGCAGAATACCTGAGCGAGCTGGGCGCCGAGCGCGGTTTTGCAGTCCGCGTAATAAATGATCTGGTCTCCGTGAACGGCAAGCGGGTGAGCAGCAGCCGCATTCGCCAGGCGCTGGCCGACGGCGACATCGAAGAGACGAACCACTGCCTGGGTCGCCGCTTTCAGGTTGAGGGAACGGTCGTCAGGGGCGACCAGCGCGGTCGCTTGCTGGGCTTCCACACAGCCAACCTCGCCGTCTGGGAGCAGCAGATTTTGCCGGCGAACGGCGTCTACGCCACCTACGCCTACCTGGGCAGCGAGCGTTTTGAAGCAGCCACCAATGTGGGCGTGCGCCCCACCGTCAACGGAACGGCGATGATGGTCGAAGCGCACCTCCTCGACTTCGACCGCGAGATCTACGGCGAGTCGCTGGCGCTGGAGTTCGTCCACCCCATTCGCCCGGAGCGCAAATTTCCGGGTCTGGACGCGTTGAAGGCGCAGATCGCCGAGGACGTGACCACGATTCGGGCCCTTCTCTCAGGCGCGGGCGGTAGTTAGCGACGCGCGGCCATACCAGCCGAGCGCCACGAGCAGTAACAGCGCCAGCAAGATGCCGATGGCGCCGGGCAGCACCATCGCCGACCAGCTATAGAGCAAGCCCGCGGGCAGGCTGCCCGCACCGGAAGCAACGGCGGCAACCATCTCGGTCGCTCCCTGCAGCCGCGCCTGGGAGCGACCCGCAGCAACCTCGGCCACCAGCGCGGAGCCGGCGACAAAGCAAAAGTTCCAGCCGAGGCCCAGCAGAAAAAGAGCTACCGCGAGGGCCGGCACGCTCTGGGCCTGCGGCGCCATGATAGCGGAGACAGCCAGAAGGAGGGCGCCCAGAGCGACGACAGTGCGCGCTCCCAGGCGCTCCACCAGCCAGCCCGTTAGCCAGGAAAGGCCGAACATCCCCAGCGTGTGGGCCATAATCACCAGAGAGATCGTCTCTGTGCTGTGATTCTGGTGGTCCATATGTAACGGCGTCAGCACCATGATCAGGACCATGACCAGCTGGCCGATTGCCAGCGCCAGCAGGCCGAGGCGTACCGGCGGCATGCGTAAGAGATCACGGACGCGGGGCGCCGGTCCCTGTGGCTGCGGCTCGTCCGCCTCCACTTCCAGGTGCAGCCGCAACGGATCGGGCCGGAGGAAGAAAAAGATGAGGGCGAGCGCCGCGATCGTGAGAAGTCCGGCGATAATAAAGGGACCGGCATCGTCCGGGTAGCCCACTCGTTGCGCCAGCCGCGTCGCCGGCGGCACCAGCAACGGGCCGCCCATAGAACCGATGGCGCCGGCAAAGACGATCAGGCCGATGATGCGCGGCCG
>JAAYYY010000598.1 GCA_012515125.1 Chloroflexota bacterium | reverse complement strand
GCGCGCGCTATCTTCAGGTACCGGCGACAATCACGCCGGAGACGCGCGAGCTGGCAGCCGAGCTGGCAGCGCCATACGACAACCCGTTCGACAAGGCCATCGCCATTCGCGATTATCTGCGCCGCAGCATTACCTATAACGACCAGATTGCGGCGCCGCCTGAGGGCGTGGAACCGATTCACTACGTCCTCTTCGAGAGCAAGGAAGGGTACTGCACCTACTACGCCTCGGCGATGGCGATCATGCTGCGCTCGGAGGGCATCCCTGCCCGCATTGTCAACGGCTACGCCCAGGGCGAGTATGTGCCAGAGGCCAACGTCTACCGGGTGCGCTCCGGCAACGCCCATACCTGGGTGGAAGTCTTTTTCCCCGAATACGGCTGGATCCAGTTCGAGCCGACGGCGAGCCTTCCGGTCAACGATCTGCCTGAAGGCGGCGCCGGTGGGGATGCCTTCAACAGCGTCGGCCCCTCGTTGGAAGACCGCATTCCCGAGGACGACGTCACACTTCTCACGGGCGAGCAGCTGGATCAGCTCGCGGATCAGCTGGCGGCAGATGCTGCAGCCGACGCCGAAGCTCTGGCCGAGCAGCGGCGTCAGATTGTGCTGCGCACTGTCGGCGGGAGTGCGCTGCTACTGGTGGCAGGCGCGCTGGTTGTCACCGCCAATTACTATAACCAGCGCGTGGAAGCGGACGTGGATCGCAGCTACGACCGGCTTTCCAATTGGGCCCGGTGGCTGGGCCTTTTCTTCCGTCCGGCCGACACACCATATGAGCGCGCCGATGCGCTCGCCAGAGCCGTGCCCGACGGCCGGGAACCCATCCGCAACCTGACGCACGAGTACGTTCTTCGCCGTTTCAGCCCGACGCCGGAGGGGCGCGCTGAGTTTGATCCCCGTAGTGAGTGGAAGCGGCTGCGGCCTCTTCTCTGGCGCCGCAGTCTACGCGACGGGTGGCGGTATCTCCGCCGCCGCTAATCCCGCACCTGCACTTCGCCGCAACCTGGACCGGATCGCTGCCGCAGCGATCCGGTCTTCTTATTCGACCTGTACGGAGCCCAGAATATAGCGGTCGCCCTGGAGACTGCCGTCAGGCCCGGCAAGATGCAGCCGGCGCTGCGTGGTCATCTCGTACAGGCCCACCTCGACGTAGTAAGTGCCCGGCGCCAGCGCTCCATCTATGGGCAGGCGATAGGGGTCGAGCAGGCGCTGGCCTGGCAGCCACTTGGGAATCCACAGGTGGGTCGGCGCCGAGCCGCCCAGAGGCGTGTAGTCCAGGGTCGCGTGGGGCCGGTTGCCGCCGTCGATGAGATGGACAAAGACCGTGTAGCTCTCTTCGGCCGGGGCGAGGCTCTGCCACTGCAGGAACAGGTTGATCGTCTCGCCGCGCCGCACGACAAGCGGGTCATCCATCCAGGGCGCGCTGCGTATCTGCGCCCCCTGCTGCACCCAGGCGTTCACCAGGCCGACGCGCTGCCGGAAATTAGCCAGGAGATGGTCGGTACGCGGCGGGTTGTTGCGCCCTTGTACCGACAGCGTGCCGAGGGGCAGGTTCAGCTCGGTGCGCTCGCCGGCCGATAGGTCGGCCACCTGCAGCGTCACCGGATAAGCGCCTGCCGGCAGATCGTGCGGCAGCGCAAAGTCGAAGCGCTCGACGACGACTTCCCCCGGCTGCCACCACGTCGTCAGCAGGTGGCTGTCGGTAGTCTGGGTGTAGACCACGTTCCCGACCGTGATCACCGGGACGTAAAAATGGGTTGGTGTCAGCGGCGCGGTCATCGCCAGAGTGAAGGGGACATACTCCCCGGCCTCCGCCGTTTCCGGCAGCTCATAGCCGACAACCTCCAGCTCGCCGGCCTCCCCCTCGACCGGCGTTAGTTCCGGCGGGACCTCAAACGCCTCCTCGCTTGCCGGCTCCAGCACTTTGTAAAACGAGCCAACCGGCCGCAGCCGGAAGCCCGCATCGACAACCTCGCGTCGGTAGCCGTTCAGGTAGACCGGCCCGCCCGGCAGGGTCGCGTAGACGCTTTCCAGCCACGGCCGGTCGGTGGAGACGAACTCGGGTCGCACGTCCGCCGGGTCGGGCCAGCGCCCTTCGACAAAACGGGTATACCAGAGCGGCGTCATATGCTCCCAGTCGTTAAGCAGCACGGCTCCCTCGCCGCTGCCGGCAAATGTGTCGAACACGGCTTCGACGTAGGCGCTGCCCTCGTCATACTCCCGCAGCGAGATTGCGGGCAAGTTGCGCGCCAGCTGCAGCACAGGGCCGAGCAAAAAGAGGGCTGCCGTCAGCAAGGCCAGCGCCTGGCCCGTAACGGCCCGCCTGCGCAGCAGGTCCAGAAGAGCCAGAAGCCCGGCGCCCGCCAGCAGCCCGACCACCATGAACGGGCCGAGCAGATAGGCCATGATGTCCTGGGCGCGCAGGCTGATGACAAAGGCATAAGTGACCAGGAAGGCGAGGCCATAGAGAAGGGCCAGCCGCCACGCCCGGCGCGCCAGCCAGACGAAGCCGAAAACGGCCAGAAAGAGGGCCGGCAGCGCGTATTGCAGCCGCAGCAGCGTCCAGAAGACGACGGTCCGGTGGGGCTGCTCGGCCAGGGTGAAGAAGGGCAGGCTCTCGCTCAGGCCGCGGGCCAGCACGTGATCGAGGAAGCCGGAGAGCGTGTCCATATCATGCGGGCCAAAGACCGGCTCCATGGCGCTGCGGATGGGATAGTAGAGAAAAAGCGCCAGCCCCAGAAGGGCCGCGGCGACAGGCCAGAGGAGTCGGCGCGGTCTCCGCCAGGGGCGCGGATCTACGGAGAGCACAAAGAGCAGGTAGGCCGGCGCGCCGAAGACCGTCAGCGGGTGGTGAGCGACGCCGAGGCCCGCCAGGAATGCCGCCGCCGCCAGCCAGCGGTCGTCGCGTGGCTCTTCCCGGTCGTTGCCGCTGGCCCACCAGCGCGTGAGCAGAAACAGGTTGGCGACGAGAAAGGTGGCGGTGATGATGTGCGGGTTGGCATGGATGGCGTGCTGCCAGATGTCGGCGGCGAAGGCGATGCTGAACGCGGCGAAGAGGCCGGCGACTACGCTATCGGCCGGCGCCGCCAGCGCCAGGCGCCGGCCGAGCGCGCGCAGCGCCAGGAAGAGGCAGATGGCCGCCACGGTTGCGCTGGTCGCCGACAGCAGGTGCATGCGCCACGGGATGGGGCCGAACGGGATAAGGGTCTGGAAGAGCTTGCCGACCAGGGTAATGAAGGCGTAGCCGGGCGGGTGGGCGATGCCGAGCACGTTGGCGACGAGCGTGTACTCGGTCGGGTCGCCCAGCACGAGGCCGCGGGCCAGCGTCGCCAGATAGACGAGCGGGATCAGCAGCAGCGAGAGCGGCGCCAGCCGCCGCCAGCGCGCGTTCATCGGCGCTGCCGGCCCTGCAACGTTTCGTAGACGGCGTAGGTCTCCCGCGCCGCCCGTTCCCAGCTAAAACGGGCCGCCTGGGCCAACCCCAGCTCGCGCCGCTCGGCCCGCTCCGCGTCGCTGCCCAGCAGGCGGCTGATGACGCCGGCCATCTCCGCCACGTCGGTGGGGTCGAAGTAGGCCGCCGCCTCGCCGCCAACCTCGGGATGGCTACTGCTGTTGCTGGCGGCGACGACCTGCCCCGAGGCCATCGCCTCCAGAATGGGCAGCCCGAAGCCTTCGTACAGGCTGGGTTGCACGGCGAGCGCGGCGGCTGCGAGCACGGCCGGCAGATCTTCGTCGGGCACCCAGCCCAACGCGCGCACGATCTCCCCCAGCCCTTCGCGCTCGACGCGGGCGAAGAAGTCGTCGAAGAGCCAGCCGCGCGCCCCGACGAGCACAAGCTGGAGATCGGGATAGTCCGCGCGCACGACGCGCAGCGCATCGAGCAGACGATCCAGATTCTTGCGCGGCTCGATCGTGCTCAGGTGGACGAGGAAGCGCTCCGGCAGATCGTACGCGGCGCGCACGCGGGCGATCTCCTGCGGCGCCGGCGGTCGGAAGTGGGGGGCCGCTGCCTCGTATACGACGTGGATCTTGTCCGGGCTGATCTTATAGTGCCGGATGATGTCCTGCTTCGTCGCCTCCGAGACGGCGATCAGCGCCCCGGCCCGCCGGCAGAAGAGTGGCATGGCGAGATTCAGAAACCAGTAGTTGAGCCGTTTGTGGTAGGCCGGGTACAGCTTGTAGATCAGGTCATGCACCGTCAGCACCGTAGGCACTCGCCGCAGCGGGAAAAGAAGGTGCTCCGTGCTGTGAAAGAGGGTGGCGTCGGGCACGAGGCCGTCGAAGCGCACGTGGCTGAGGTGGGCCAGGAGCACGCTCATCCGCCACGGCTTATAGCCGGCCTGGACGCTGCGGCGCGGCAGGGGTAGCAGGCGGGGCGGCAGATGGGCCCCTTTTCCCTGGTTGTAGAAGAGGGCGATTTCGCCAGGGTGTTGGGCAGCCAGCGCATGGGCGAGCCGCTCGCTGTAGCGCCCCAGGCCGGCCTTGCTGTGGACGGCAGCGGAAACATCGACGTATATCATGGTCAGTAGAGCCGGGCGACCTGGCAAGCGGTAAACAGCAAAAACAGCGCCGCCAAGAGCCAGCGACGGCACCCACGACGCGGTGGTTGTTGCGGGCGACCACTCATCGTTGCCTCTCCTCTGCAGCCGGCGAATAGGGCGTCCACAGGATGCGCCAGGCGAAGCGCGGGAGCGCCAGCATCCGGCGCCAGCGCCAGGGCTCGCGCACCAGTCGGTAGAGCCATTCCAGGTTCAGCCGCCGCAGCCAGACCGGGGCGCGCACAGCCTTTCCGGCGATGAAGTCCAGGGCGCCGCCGACCCCGATAGCCACACGCACCGTCTCCAGCCGATCCCGGTTGCGGGCGATCCATTTGTCCTGGCGAGGCGCGCCGTAAGCCACGTACAACAGCCCTGCCCGGCTGGCGTTGATGCGCGCTACGATGGCCTCATCCTCGGCAGGATCAGGAGAGCCGGCATAGGTGCCGGCAATCTGCAGGCCCGGGTAGCGCTGACAGAGCTTTTTAGCCGCTTCCCCGGCAACGCCCGGCTGCGCTCCCAACAGGAAGAGACGCCAGCCATGTCCGGCAGCGGCTTCGGCCAGATGATAGACCAGCTCTGAGCCGGGTACGCGTTCGGGCAGGCGCTGCCCGTACCGGCGCGCGGCGTAGAGCAGGCCCACGCCGTCGGGGATGCACAGATCAGCCCGCTGCAGCACCTGTTTGAAATGCGCGTCCTCCTGCGCCTTCATGACGAACTCCGGGTTCACCGTCGCGATCTGATGCACGCGGCTGCCGGCCATGTAGCCGCATACCAGGTCGACGGTTCCGGCCATAGTCACGCGGTGGACGGGCACGCCCAACAGGTAGATAGCGCCAGGCTTTCTCATCAACGCCGTGCCGCCTCCTCCAGGACCGCCAGCGCCTCCCGGGCCGCTTGCTGCCAGGAAAAACGGCGCACATTCTGGAAACCGGCCTCCACAAGCTGATCGCGCAGAGCCCTGTCCCGCGAAAGCCTCTGGATACCGGCGCGGATCGCCTCGCTATCGGCGGCGTTGACGAGCAGCGCCCCCTCGCCGGCAACCTCGGGCAGCGAGCTGCTATCGGCACAGAGAACCGGCGTGCCACAGGCCTGCGCCTCGAGTACGGGAAAGCCAAACCCCTCGTAGAGCGACGGATAAAGCAGAGCAGTGGCGCCGGAGAACAGGGCGGCCTTGTCCGCCTCGTCTACAAAACCGGTGATGCGGATGCGCGCCTGCACCTCCAACGGTAGTTGGGCTATCGCCTCCAGCACCGGCTGCGAGAGCCAGCCCGCCTTTCCGGCCAACACCAGGCTCTCTTCGACGTGACTGGCGCCATAGGCGGCGATGAGCCGGACCAGGTTCTTGCGCGGCTGGATCGTGCCCAGATAGAGCATGTATGGGCCGGCGATGGTGTACCGGGCGAGCACGCTGACGAGCGTCTCCGGGTCGCGCACCGGCCCAAGCTCCGGATCCACGCCGGGATAGACGACGGCGATCTTCTCTCGCGGAATGTGGTAGATGCGCACGAGGTCGTCCCGCGTGGCTCGGGAGTCGGCCAGGACGCGCCGGCTGCGGCGGGCGTTGTGCAGAGTGCTCCAGTTGAGATAGGCCACCTGGAAGCGGGTGTGGGCGCCCGGATAATAATGATAGCCAAGATCGTGTACCGTGGCGACGCTGGGGCCGAAATAACTCAGCGGGATGACGTGAGCCGGCGTGAAAAAGAGGTCCGGGCGCTGGCGACGTAAGGCCCAGCCCAGGCGCAAATGGGTCCACAGCCGGGGAAAGGGGATGACCTCGTGGGCGGCCTCTGGAAGAAATCCCGGAGGAGGCGTCTGGTTGAAGTAGAGGGTTACCTGGTGGCCTGCCTCCTGCGCCAGTGGAACGAGCGTCTTGAGCAGGTGATACGCGTAGCCCTCGGTGCCCGTCCGTTGGGTCGTTACGGCGCGGCTGGCGTCAATTCCCAGGTGCATGTCATTAGGGTGCCTGGATCTCGTCGAGGCAGGACTGATCTTCGATGAGCAGGAAGTCAAGCGACACCCAGCCTTCTGTGCGTGTGATTGCCGTACGCACCTGGACCCACGTCGTGCCCCCGCTCTGCACGGGCGTTGAGCCGGCAATCAGGTTGACGATGTCCTGCTCCTGCAGCAATTCTATCTCTGTGCCGCCCGGCTCTGAGCGCAGGTTGAGGCCGCTACCGCCGGTGCCCTGGACAACGGCCCGGCAAATGAGCGGCGTTGGGGTGACCGTGGGCTCGTTGGGATCGGGTGTAGGCGTCGGCGTTTGAGTCGGCGGGATGGTCGAGAGCGTTGG
>JAAYYY010000076.1 GCA_012515125.1 Chloroflexota bacterium | reverse complement strand
GCCGTGCTGACGGCCATGAGGATGGTGCTCATGGCGACGGCCTGCCCGAAGTTGAGGTCGCCGGGCACGCCCAGGTAGCGGGTGATGGCGATCGGCACGGTCAGGTAGCCGCTGTTGGGGCGCACGATGAAGCTGGTCGCGCCAAACTCGCCCATGCTGACGGTGAAGGCGAAGACGGCGGCGACGAGCAGCGCCCGGCCCACGATGGGCAGGTCCACCTCCAGCCAGACGCGCCCCGGCGACGCGCCGAGCACGGCGGCGGCCTCGCGCAGGCTGGGGCGGATGCCCTGCAGAACGGGCAGCACCGTGCGCACGACGAAGGGGAAGGCGACGAGGGTGTGGGCGATGAGCACAAGCAGCGGCGAGGTGCGCAGCTCGTCGTAGGTGACGACGTAGCCGAAGCCCAGCGTGACGGCAGACGCGCCGAGCGGCAGCATAAAAAGCGGGTCGAGCCAGTCGCGCGCCCGCCGGGCAGCCGTCAGCAGCCACGCGCTGATCAGGCCGAGCAGGCTGGCGCTGACGACGGTGAGCAGGGCGTAGCCGACCGAGTTGCGCACGGCGGTGAGCGGCGGGACGAAGGTGATGCTGCCGCGCTCCAGCTCTGGCAGCGCCCGGTAGTAGGCCAGGGTGAAGCCCTGCCGCCCGGTGAAGGAGCGGGCGACGAGGGCCAGCAGGGGCGCGAGCAGGAAGACAAGCAGGAAGGCGACGAGCAGGGCGACCGCCAGCCGCTGCAGAGCAGTCTGCGGCGGGAAGGCGTTCTCCTCCTGCGGGCGGAAGTCGAGGGGCGCCGCGCTGCGCTGCTGCCAGCGGGTGTAAAGAAGCATCAGCCCGAAGGTGAGCAGGATCTGCAGCAGCGAAAGGACCGCCGCCACGTCAGGGCGCAGGAAGGTGACGTACTGGCGGTAGATTTCCGTCTCCAGCGTGCTGAAGCCCGGCCCGCCCAGCAGCAGGATGACGCCGAAGCTGGTGAAGGTGAAGAGGTAGATGAGCAGCGCGGCGGCAATCAGCGGCGGGCGCAGCAGCGGCAGGGTGACGGTGGTGAAGGTGCGCAGCGGGCTGGCGCCCAGCACGCTGGCCGCCTCCCCCAGGCGCGGGTTGAGGCTGGCCCAGAAGCCGCCGACGATACGCACGACGATGGTCACGTTGTAGAAGACGTGGGCGATGAGGATGATCGTCAGCGTCTGCTCCAGGCGCAGCGGCGGCGCGTCGAGGCCCAGGAGCGCCTGCAGGGCGCTGTTCAGCGGGCCGGTCGGGCCGAGCAGGGCGCGGAAAGCCGTCGCCACGACGACGGTCGGCATGACGAAAGGCACCGTCGTCAGCGCCCGCAACAGCCCTTTACCGGGAAAGCTGTAGCGGGCGAAAAGGTAGGCGGCGGGCAGGCCGACGAGCAGGGTGAGCAAGGTGGAGAGGGCCGCCTGCCAGACGGTGAACCAGAGCACGTCGCGGTAGTAGGGGCGTTGGAGGAACCGGCTGACGGCGTCCACGCTGAGGCTGAGGCCGAGGATGTTCGCCAGCGGGTAGAAAAAGAAGGCGGCGAGAAAGAGCAGCGGCAGGGCGAAGAAGAGGAAGCGCAGGACGGCTGCCGGAAGGCGGCGCAGGGTGCGGGTGGTCATATTCTCTGAACTGTGATCTATCTGATTGCCTCTGACTAGATGAAGACTGACAATTTCGGCAGGGAATGGTCTCCGGGCGAACCAACACGTTTTAACGTGTTTGCCTTCTCAGACGCCGAATTCATTCGGCGGCGGCGCGGCG
>JAAYYY010000597.1 GCA_012515125.1 Chloroflexota bacterium | reverse complement strand
TCGCCGATACCGCGAACGATCATCTGGTCGAAGACCCAGTTGGAGCCGCCCATGGGGTTCCAGGGCTCGGTGAAGACGCTGGGCAGACCCACCGTCATCGAGCCGCCAACCTGGTCCTCGAAGCGCAGCGTGCGCGACCACAGCGACGAACCGCTGATGCCGGCCGCGAGGTCAGTCGTTACCTCAACCTCGTTGCGGAACGGTACCACAGTGGTACGGCTGGCGATCCAGTTACGGGTCGCATACTGCATGGTCAGGGGCAGCGCCGTGCGGATCAGCTCGGCGCGCTCTTCAACTGAGGTGAAGTCGTTCTGGTAAATGCGCAGTGCAGCTTCGTCCAGCTCTTCGGGCGGATCATAGATGGCCCAGAGCGGCCAGGGCAGCACGCGGTTGGTGTAATACTGCTCGAAGGAGAACGTAGACTCGCGATCAACGACGGTCTGGCTCCAGGCGCCCGTGTAAAGGTGCCATTCGCAGAGGGCCGGATCGGTCTCATTCCAGATCGGGCTCAGCTCGGCCGAGGTACGCTCGACGCGCTCGACCGTGAAGCCCATGTCCTCAAGCTGGCTGGCAATGTAGCCGCCGATTACCAGACGGGTGTCCTCGTTCCGGATGAGGAAGATGAGGTTAACCGGCTGGCCATTGTAGGTCCAGACACCGCCTTCCATGGTGGCGCCCATCGCTTCCATTTCGCCCGAGATAATCTCGTTGGCCTTGTCGAAGTCATAAGCGTACTGAGCTTCGATCTGGCGGATCTCCTTGGCAAAACGAGCGCGGTCGGCGCCGGCTTCCGCAAGGGTCACGTACTTGGGCACGGCCAGACCGTTGTACAGCTCCTGAGCGACATAGTTCCGGTCAATGGCGTAGTTCATCGCCTCGCGGATTGTCTGGTTCGCGAACGGGTTCAGCTGGTTCGTGTCCGTGCACTCGGCTATGTTGAACTGCAGCTCGTCAAAGAGACCGTACTGCGTGCGGGTCTCGATGGCGTCCGATTCGATGGCCTGCAGAGCAGCCTCACCGGCAATGTCGTCGGCGTAGACGTCCAGATCGCCAGCTTCCAGACGGGCCACTGCGGAGTTCGCATCAGGCTCTTCAACGACGACGATGGTGTCGAGCCAGCCGCCCCTACGATCGACGGCTTCCGGCTCGGCCTCGGGCTCTTCTTCCTCCACCGGCACCTCGACGGTAACTTCCACCGTCTCCGTCTCGGTGACGATGCGGGTCACTTCCACGGGCTGACCTTCGACCTCAACGGTCTCGGTAATCACGCGGGTGACCTCGACGATTTCGGGCTCAGCCTGGCAGGCGGAGATGAACGCGACTACGAGCAGGAGCGTGGCAAGCAAAACTGCCCATCGCTTGTTCTTATACATGTTGGACATTCCTCCTCAACAAACACACATGGGTAAAGGGTATGTGGACTCTTCCTCTCGTTCCAGGGCATCAATCAGGTTGGCACCACCTCCTTCCTCGACATGAGCATCATAGAAACTGGATATGTCAGAGTCTACTGTCGCTATTCTGATTATAAGATAAACATATGAAATGTCAAACAGGGGTCAATTCAGGGACAAAAAAGGGTCAGAGCACCGAGAAACAACGCTGTTGAAGTTTATACCCCGACCTGCCCGCTAGTACCATAGTCACAGCGTGAAGAATACGTGAAGGGGCCGGCCGGTACCAGCGCAAGCGCTTGGCTAGAACGCTCCCTGCCGCAGGGCCGCGATAAAGGGCTCGTAGGGCCGAACGTCCTCGCCCGCCTCTTTCCGCCGTACGTAGTCCATCACAATCTGGGCCTGCGCCTCACGATTGAAGCAGGCGTAAGGTTGCTCGACCCCCACCCTCGCCGCCAGCCCACCCGGCCCGCCGTAGTCATAGCAACCGCGTCCCAATCGCCACTGTGCGTATAGCGCCTCGCCAATGTAGCGGCTGCCGAGCCGCTCATACTGCCCTGTATGGACCAGCTCGTGAACGAGCAGGGAGAGGTCCGCCCGCCCCTTTTCCGGCATGAAGATGGTGTGCCCCAGGGCAAAGGCGCGCCGGCCGTTCAGCCAGAAGGCTAGGCGCAGCCACCCTCCTTCGGCGATGCGCACGTCGCCGTAGCGCAGCGCTGTTTCGCCCAGCACAGCGGCGACTGCCTGCTGCTCCTCCGGCGTCAGCGGCGAGGTCCGCGCACCCAGCCTCAGCCAGATCTGCAGCAGCTCCAGCGCGCCGAACAGGTCAAGGAGCAGCGCGAGCAGGGCGTGGGTGCGGAAGAGGCGCGGCGGCATCATCGCCGCAGCCGGTTGCGGTGGCGTCGGCCGGCGCGCCAGACGCCCGAGCCGAACGGGTAGATCACGAACCAGGCGGCGCGGCCAGAGCAGTGAATCGTGTTGTCGCTGCCGCAACCAGGCTGCTGCGCTCACGGCTCTCCGCTCACCCCAACGGCAGAGAAAGCTGGGCGCTACCATTGCGCAGCAGCTCGATGATCTTGCGGTCTGTCACGGCGAAGGCGTAATCGTCGAGATCGTCGAGCGTCACCCAGACGTGGGCGTCTACGGCAATATCCTGCGGCTCGCCAGAAACGTGGCGCGCCTCAAAGGCGTGTAAGGTAATGCGGAAGTGGGTGTAGGCATGTTTGATGCGACCGAGAGCCGCACCCACGGCGATGTCAATGCCCAGCTCCTCGCCGATCTCCCGCTGCAGCGCCTCCGGCAGGCTTTCGCCCGCTTCCTGCTTGCCTCCGGGGAACTCCCATAGCCCGCCCAGCAGCCCTTCCGGCGGCCGGCGGGCGATAAGAAACGCGCCGTCGTCGCGATAGATGACGCCCGCCACCACGTCAAAGTGCGGCGTATTGCGGCGCGGCGGTCGGACCGGTCGCTCCAGCTGCGTGCCCCGCGCGCGCGCCAGGCAGAGCGAGGCGACCGGACAGCGGTGGCACGCCGGAGCAGCCGGCACGCAAATGCGCTGCCCCAGCTCCATAAGCGCCTGGTTGTAGTCGCCCGGCCTTGCCGCCGGCACCAGCGCAGCGGCAAGCTCCCAGAGCCTCTTTTTCGTCGCCGTCGCGGTGACGTCGGCTTCCAGATCGACCAGCCGGCTGAGCACGCGGATGACGTTGCCGTCGAGCACGGGAACGGGCTGGCCAAAAGCGATCGAGGCAATCGCGCCCGCTGTGTACGGGCCGATGCCCGGCAGCCCGCGCAGTGCCTCCAGGTCGCTGGGCAGCACGCCGCCGTGTTCGGCGACGATCTGCTGTGCGGCCCGGTGCAGGTTGCGGGCGCGGCTGTAGTAGCCCAGCCCTTCCCACAGCTTGAGCACGTCGTCCAGCGGCGCTTCAGCCAGCGCGCGCACGTCCGGGAAGCGGGCCATCCAGCGCTCGAAATAGGGGATGACCGTGGCGATCTGCGTCTGCTGCAGCATCACCTCGGCAATCCAGACGGCGTAGGGATCGGGCTGCAGGCGCCAGGGATGGGCCGCGTGGCCCTCGTCCCACCAGGCGAGGAGGCGCGGGTCCAGTTCGTCCAGTTCAGGCATAGGTGCGATTGTAGCGGCTCTCCCCTGGCCTCCGCAACGTCAGGCGCTGTCGCGCAGGCGGGCTGCCCAGGCCTCCAGCCGTTTGCTCAGCCAGCGCAGTCCGCGCGCCGCGCCCCGGCGGGAAACGCGGGCGCCGGCCCTGGCGGCAGTCTGCAGCTCTTCGCGCGGCAGCCGCTCCCAGGCGGTTTGCGCCGCCTCGGCAACGCCCCGCCCCGTCTCGGCCACTGTGTTGCGCAGCGCCGCCGGCTTCCGTTCGGCCACGTGGACGACAGGCTCGTCCTCGTCCATAATGACGATGTCGATCGTTTCGTTTTCCATAACACCGACTCCTGGTTATCTACTCTGCAATACGTAACCGGGGCGGTATCGTTGCAGCAGCATCACCAGGAGATAACGCGATGAGCCTGACGACCGGCGTACACGGAAAGTCCATTGGCCCCTTCCCCGCCCTCTTCCGCTCGCTGCCCGTCGTGCCCGTCGAAAGCCTGCAGGGGCTCTACAGCGGCCAGCTTACCGGCCCGCTCTGGCTGCGCCTCTTCTCCGGTCCGATCCTGGGGCTGTTGGGCCTGCCGCGCTGGTGGGGGAAACTGGTTGCCGGCCCCGGCGTCGGCTTCAATCTGGCGCGGCACGGGCAGGCGATTGCGTCCACGGTGCCGTTCACGCTCGAACGGCGTCCCTCGCTGATCGACGGGCAGCTCGGCGTCACCCTCGTCTATGCGGAGGCGGCGCGCCTGCCGCTGCCCTGGTTGGTGGACGAACTGCGCCCTCTCGACGAGAACACGCTGCTGGGCATGAGCATGTTTGCCCGCCAGGGGCTGCATCGCCTGCCGGTGCCGTTTCTGCTTCACCGGCTCGGGCCGGCGACCATGCTTAGCGCTCCGGCCGGTTCTCCTCGATAAACTGGCGCGGATTGATGTAGTCCCGGTACAGGCGCGCCCTATCGAGGCCAGGCCAGTCGCCGGGATTGTTGAAGAGGCACTCCGTCGGGCTGAGGTCGAAGTGCAGGTGATACGGCCCGTTGTACTCGTCGCGCCCGACCGTGCCGAGCTGCTGCCCCCTCTGGACGCGCTGGTCCTTTTCGACCACGATCTCGCCCAGGTGAGCATAGCGCCCATAAACTGATGGGCCGCCTGCGCGCAGGGGATCGTGGCGGATGACCACGACGTTGCCCCAGGTGCGCAGACGTCCGGCAAAAGTGACAGTACCGCTGGCGGCCGAATAGACCGGCTTGCCCCGGTCGCTGTCCCAGTGCGGCCGGTTCAGGTTGAGGTCGGAGCCGGTATGGTAGTTGTAGCTGTTGCGCAGCCGGTAATAGTTGCCAAAGGAGTTAGCATCCACCCAATCGCCCGGCCACAGCTCGTCGCTGGCGCGCTCTTCTTCGGTACCAACCGGCGGATCAAAGCCGTCGGCCAGACGCTCAATAATCGGCGTCGCACCGGTCACGCGGCGCCAGCGCACGTCGCTGAAGGCCACACTACGCTTCTCTTCGGCGGTGAAGTTGGTCAGATTAACCTGCCCGCTGGCCGGGTTGTTGGCGTCCAGCTCGTAGACGCCGAGTGAAACCCAGGTATCGGAAAAACGATTCTGGTTCACGTAGACGATAACCGGCTCATTTTCGCCGACGACGCCGTGGATCTGGTACTGGGCCGTGCGCGACGTGGCGTGCTGGCCCGGCACCCAGACGCTGATCTCGTATTCGCCGGAGACCAGAATATCGGGCCGCCACCAGGCCCAGACGCTGCTGGGGGTGTTGCTGACGGTACGGGCGTACTTGAGCTGCCGGCCGTTCGCGATCTGCGGGATGAAGACCGCGTAGGGGAACTGCGGGTAGACGCCGTCGCGATACCCCTCCTGACCGACGCCGATCTGGATCTCATCCTCGGGGTTGGTATGCTCTTCCTGCCCATTGCTTCGCCCGTCCTGCACGGGCCCGCCGCCCACAAGCTGGATATCGTCGTACTGGTAGGAAGCGACGGCATCCCACAGCTCCCGGCCGTTGTACTGCCGGTTGCCCTGGTCGTAATAGGCGTGCTCCCAGCTCCAGAACGTGACGGCGGGCAACCCCATAGCCCGCGCCTGATCCATGAAACGATGGATCTGGCGGGGCGAGCTGGACCAGAAGTAACGGTCGCTGGCGCTGCCGTACACCTCGCCATAGGCGGCGCCGACCGGAATGATCAGCCGGTCGGGAAACAGCTCCTTATACTGCTCGTAACAGCGGCGCAGGTTGCCGATGGCATCCCCCTCGCTCCGGGCGACCCAGTAGACCTGGGGCATGGCTATTTCACAGTCGGCCATAAAAGCCGCAAAAGGAAAGAAGGGATGCGATTGCGGAAAACGATAAGAAGACAGGGCCAGGGTAATCCCCTCTACCCCGGCGAGCGCGCCACGCAGCGCGCTCATATACTGGCGGGCGCGATCGGAGCCGCCGGGCAGCGACCAGCGCCGCTCGCCCAGATCCTCGGCATTGACGACCAGGCCGCGCAGTCCAAGCTGCCGGGCGCGGCGCGCAAAGACGTCGGCCTGCGTCTCCGGTGCAATGCCCTCGCCGTAGACAAAAGCCCAGCCCCACACGGTAATTCCGGCGGCCCGCAGAGCCTGAAGCAGGGCCAGCGTTGCGGCCTCTTTGGCGCCCCCGGCGTCATACTTCGGGCTGGGGAATAGCTCCTCGCCGTCGGCGATCTTCAGGATGACGTGCTCGATACCGGCGGCGACTGCCATCTCCGCTGCCTTTTCCGCGCTGCCGACGCCCCGCCCGCCGATAACCCGGTCGGCGTGCCAGACGAAGTACCCTTTGCCATCCAGCATCTCTTCGCCCCGCGTCCTCACCGCCGTGGGCTGTGACGTTGCCGCTGGCTCAGTCTGGGCTGGAGCCGCCGCCAGGGCTACTCCATCCGTCCCCGCAAACAGATTTTGTTCTCGTTTCATCGTCGCACTCCATAACGCAGCTCCGGCGCGGCCGGAGCCGTTGTATCTCAGAACAGCGCCGAAGCGCCGGCGTAGGCCGGCCGGTTCGCCGGGCGAAGCGGAGACCGCCCTTTTTCGCCGCCGGTCGCGATCAGGATCAGGTGAAGTTCGTCCTCCAGCGCGCAATCGACGGTAGCGCCAAAAATGATATTCGCGTCCGGGTGGACGCGGGCCTGAATGTGCGCGGCGACCGTATTGACTTCGGCCAGGGTCATGTTTTCGCCGCCGGTCACGTTGAACAGCACGCCGCGGGCGCCGTCGATAGAGTTTTCCAGGAGCGGCGAATAGAGGGCCTGCTCGGCCACAAGCCGCGCCCGCTCCGGCCCGTCGGCGTATCCGGTCGTAATCAGCGAGGCGCCCCCGACCTCGACCACAGCGCGGACGTCGGCAAAGTCGACGTTCACAAGCCCCGCCCGGTTGACCAGCTCGCTTACCCCCTGTATGGTCCTGTACCATATGTCGTGGGCCAGCCGGTACGTCTCGTGGAAAGGCAGCTCGCCGCTGTTGTTCTCCAGCAGCCGGTCGTTGCGAATGACGATGGCGGTGTGCGCGACCTCCTCCAGCCTTTCGGCCCCTGCAGCTGCGGTCGCCGAGCGACGCGGGCCTTCAAACGAAAAGGGGAAGGTGACGATAGCCACAACGAGCGCGCCGGCCTCCCGCGCCAGCACGGCTACTTCAGGAGCCACGGTCGTTCCCGTACTGCCGCCCAGGCCAGAGACGATGAAGATCAGATCGGCGCCTCCCAGCGCATCACGCACCTGTTCTCGCTCCCTGCCCGCCAGATAGGGCCGCGAGAGTTGCAGATGAGTGGGAGCCAGCGACCGGCGTCGCCCGCCCGTAGCCAGATCCATCGTAACGAATGAGACGCCTCGAATCCCGCCCCGGATCATATGGTTGGCAGCGGAAATGCCGCCGCTCCCCACGCCCACAACACGAATACGTGCGTAACGCCGCGCCTGACAACGTCTTAACATAACCACCCTCCTCCCTCGTGAGCTGTAGCGCGTCTTTCCATCCCCGCAGATAGAAGACAGATAAGACCAATTATTCAGTTGAGGTACTACACCAGAAAGTTCTAAAGCGTCTTGCCCCGAGAAACGTAGAGACCGGCGCCTTATGTTTGACAAGTATAGCCAACTTCCTGTAATATCACAAGTGGATCTTGGTAGTACCAACAACTGAATATCAACGTGGGCCTGTCGGCGAGCGGCGAGCAGGCAGAATCGGGTATTAGTCGCGGACTCATCCAGCCCAGCCGGTCGTTGCAAGCTCAGGGGATGAGGGGTTGCAGTGTCAGAGGCAAGCACCGTTGAAAACAGGCCGTTCGTCGGCCGCATTGAAGAACAGAAGCAGTTTCGTGCCGTCCTGAGCGAGATTCTCCAGCCACCTGCAGACGAGACGTTACCGTACGTCTGCCTGCTCTACGGGGACGGCGGCACGGGGAAGACCACGCTGGCGCGCCGTTTCTGTGAGATAGCGCGCACGGAAGAGCCGTTTGCCGGCCAGTTCCAGTTTCTATCGATCGATTGGGAGGACGAGCGCAAGAAAAGCCCCAGCCTGCGGGTGGGAGCCCACCAGATTGCCGTCGAAACGGTTTCGCGCACGATCTATACCGCTGCTCTGCGCGAGAAGTGGGGGCGCCAGTTTGCCGCCTACCACAAGGCGCTCAAACAGCGGGAAAACGCCGTCCACGAGGCCACTGCCGCGCTCTCGACGCAGCAAGACTGGGATGAGTACGGCATTCTGCGCACCCTCGGGGCGGATGCCATCGCCCGCATTATCCGCCTGCAGTTCCCTGTCATCGGCGACGCCGGCGAGCTGCTCGTCGAGACCTTTCTCGACGCCGGCATTCAGGTGGGCATCGAGCAGGCTGTGCGGCTGCGCGCCGCCGTGGAACGCCACCTGCGCGGCGCGCTGAAGCCAGGTTCATTCGGCTACCTGCTTAATCCGGAGGAGCAGATGGTTCTGGCCCTGGCTCGCGGGCTCAACAGGGTGGCCCGCCGCCAGCACCTGATCGTCGTCATGGACAGCTACGAGCTGATCGACCGCGTGGATGTGTGGACGCGCCAGCTCATGCGCAGCGCCGGCCCGCGCCTCATCTGGCTGATCGCCGACCGCAACGACCTGCTACAGAGCCGCCTTTTCGGCGACGAATATTTTAAGGGTTACGCCGACGATTTCCCCCGCCGGCTGCTGCCCTTTCCCATGCGCCCGCTTGCGATAGACGACATCCGCAAATACTTTGCCGCCGCCGTGCCCGACCGTCCGTTGGATAGCGCGGAAACGGAAGCGATCAGCCGGGTCACGCGGGGCATCCCGCTGGCCGTACAGGAAGCCGCCGCCATCTGGCAGACCGGCGCCGCGCTGCACGAGATCGTCGGCGACATCACCATCAGCACGCCGGGCAGCCAGATCGTCCGGAAGATGACCAACCGCTTCCTGCAGCATGTCGTCGCCGAGGCCGACAGGCAGGCGATTTTCGCCCTGGCCCTGGCCGACGGCGACGTAGACGTGCTGCGGGCGATGCTGCAGCCAGAGGGGGGCAGCGAGCAGCTTGACGACAGGCTACACCGCCTCGAACGCGACTACGCCTCGGTCCATGCCGCCCGCGCCCGGCTGCACGACGATCCGGCGCTCTTCTGCCGCGAATATCTGCGCGACCCGATGCACCGCAAGAGCAAGCGGATCCTCAGCCTGAACGAGCACGCCGTAGCCGAGCTGCGCGGGCGCCTCGAACAGCTCGAAGCCGGCCTGCCCGACATTGCCGCCCGCTGCGCCGACGAAGATTGGGTGCGCACCGTCCTGCAGCTCGCGCAGTTCCTGTTCTGGATCGACGAAGTGCAGGCGTGGAGCTATCTCATCCCCCGTTACGTCGAAGGGCTGGCCTTTAGCGAAGAGCTGCAGCAGGGGCTTGTCGCCGTGGCGGCGGCCTGGCACGGCTCGCTCAGCGAGACGGGCGAGCGGCTGCTGGCGGTGCTGCGTGATGAAAGCGCCGACACGCCCCGGCTCAACATCCTGCAGCAGCTACGGGCGCGGGGCTGGCTGGAAGGAGAGGGCGCCGAAGAGCGCGCCGCCATCCTCAAGATGCAGCAGGCCCGCCACCTGCTCCGGCACGACCGCATCAAGTCCGCCCTTCTCTATTACGAACAGGTTGCCGCCCGGCTCGGGCAGGATCACAGCGTCCTGCGCCGGCAGCTGGCCGATCATTACGAAGCGGCGGCGCGCCACCTGCTGCAGCGCCCTGGCGAAAGCGCTGCAGCCGTCGCCCTGCTGGAACAGGTGACTACCTGGTTCCCGGAACGCGAACAGGCCTGGTATCTGCTGGGTGTCGCCCACGCCGAAGCCGGAAAGCCCGAAGAGGGCGTCGCCGCCTTCCAGAAGACGCTGGAGCTGGACGAGAAAGAGCTGGCGGCCTACCTGCGGCTGGGCACCCTCTACAGGGAGACGGGCGACTTTGAACAGGCCCACGCCACCTACGAAGCCGCGCTGGCCCTGGAGCCAGAAGCAGCGGCGGTCTATCGCGGGTTGGGCGACCTCTTCCGCGCCGAAGGACGGCTCGAAGAGGCGATTGCCGCCTACAACAGCGCCCGCGAGCGCGACGAACATGACAGTGGGGCGCTGGCAGGGCTGGGCCAGGTCTACCTGCAGCAGGGTCGGCACGCGGAGGCGCTGGACGCCTTCACCGGGGCGCTCGCCGGATCGCCCGACCACGTCCCAGCGCTGCGCGGTCTGGGCGAAACGCAATGGCAGCTTGGCGATTATGCCGCCAGCCGCGCCGCGTACGAACGGCTGCTCGAGATAGAGGAGGGAGACGCGGCCGCCCACCTGGGCATGGGCCGCCTCTGCCAGCGCGAAGGCGAGAACGAACAGGCGCTCACCCATTACCGGCTGGCGCTGGCCCTCAACCCGCACTCCGTCGAGGCCCACGGGGGCGCGGGGGATATGCTGCTGGCCGCGGGGAGTATGGAGGAGGCCCAGGCAGCCTACGAGAACGCGATCGCCATCGACGCCGGCGCACCGGCTCCCTACGCCGGGCTGGCGCAGGTCTATTGCGCGCTGGGCCGGTATGCCGATGCGCTCGATGCCCACCGGCAGGCCCTGGCCCTGGAACCGGAGTATCCGGTCAACCTGGCGAACCTGGGTATGATCTACCTGGGGCTGGATCGTTTCGACGAGGCCGCGGCAGCGTTTACGCAGGCGCTGGCCTCAGGCGAAGGCAGCGCCGAACTTCACACCGGCCTGGGCGACGCTTACGTAGGGCTGGAACGGTGGGAGGAGGCCCGGACGGCTTACGAAGCAGCGCTCGACCGGGCTGAGCGCCACGCGCCTGCCCTGCACGGGCTGGCGCGCGTGCACCTCGCCCAGGACGAGACGGCTGCCGCCCTGCGCTGCCTGCGCCAGGCCGTGGCCCTGGAGCCCGCCAACCCGGCTGCGCACAAACAGATTGGCGATATTGCCGCCACACGCGGCGCAACCGAGCGCGCCGTCACTGCCTACCGGCGGGCGCTGGCGCTGGCGCCCGACCGGGCCGATCTGCACGTCGCGCTCGGCCACGCGCTGATCCGGCTCCGCCGCTGGGAGGAAGCAGATCAGAGTCTGCGACGCGCCGTCGTCCTGGCGCCCAAAGAAGCGCTGGCCTACATCGGGCTGGGTCACGTTGCCCGCCAGGCGGGCCAGTGGGAACAGGCGCTGGCGGCCTACCGGCGCGCCCTGCAGCTCGACCCCCAGCTGGCAGAGGCGCACAACGGTCTGGGCGAGGTCTACCGTCGCCTGGGCCAGCGGCAGGATGCCCGCACCGCTCTTGCTGCGGCGACCCGGCTGGATCCATCCCACGCCGGCGCCCAACTTTCCCTGGGCGAGCTGCTGCTGGAGTCCGGCGAGCCCGAGCAGGCGCTGGCTGCCCTGGAGCGCGCGCTGGCTCTCGACGCTGGCGACGCGCGGGCCTACCAGGCGCTGGGCCAGGCCTACACGGCTTTGCAGCGCTGGCCGGAAGCCGGCCGGGCGTATCACGAAGCGCTCCGCCGCCGGCCTCGCTGGGCGGCCCCTCACATCGGTCTGGGCGAAGTCTTTGCGGCGCTGGGCAGGCCGGGCGCGGCGATTGCCGCGCTGGAGAAAGCCCGCGACCTGGCTCCCGATTCGCCGCTCCCCTATGTCCTCCTCGGCCGGCAGTATCTACGGGCAAAGCGTCCCGAGGATGCGCGCGCCGCGTTTGAGGAGGCGCGCCGTCACCAGCCTGACGAGCTGGCCCCCCTGTTGGGGCTGGGCGACAGCTACGTGGCCCTGCGCGCCTACGCCGATGCGGCGGCCATCTTCACCTTCGCCGCGCAGCATGACCCGGCGGCGACTGACCCCTATCTGGGATTAGCGTCCATTTACCTGGCTACCGGCCAGCCAGAAGAAGCGCTGGTCGCATACCAGGAAGCGCTGGGCCGCGACCCGGATTCCCCGGCCGGTCATTCGGGTCTGGGCGACGCCTATTTCGCCCTGCAGCGGCTGGACGAGGCCGGCCGGGCCTACCGGCGGGCACTGGAGCTGGAGCCGGACTATGTAGCGGCTCATCGCGGGCTGGCACGCATTCACTATCGGGAAGGGCGCTACCAGGAAGCGCGCCAGGCTTACGAGCTGGCGAACGAGCACGACCCGCACACCGCACCCGACCGCTATCTCGGCGCGATTTACCAGGCTCTGGGTCTGCACAAGTCGGCCGTGGCTGCCTACCGGGCGGCTCTGCCTGCAGCCCCTGAGGATTACGCGCTCAACAGCGGCCTCGGCGATGCCCTGCTCGCCACGGGCGCATACGACGAGGCGCTGCACGCTTACCGGCGCGCCGTGCGTCTGCAGCCAGAGGAAGCGCGGGCCTATGTCGGCCTGGGCAATGCCCATCTGCAGTTGCAGAACTACGATCTGGCGACTGCCGCCTTCGAGCGCGCGCT
>JAAYYY010000596.1 GCA_012515125.1 Chloroflexota bacterium | reverse complement strand
CGGGTAGCGGGCGGCGTCGCGCGCGCTCAGGCGGGCAATCTCCGCCGCGCTGCGCTCCACGTCCTGCCAGAGCGTGAGCGCCGTGCCGTCGGGCTGGGGCGCGAAGAGGGCGACCGGCGAGTCGCGCAGCTCCAGGCCGTACATTTTCAGGAAAAGGGCGCGCACGACTTCGTCCTGGAGCAGGCTGGCGGTCTCGGCACCGGTGTTCACGCGGTAGCCGGGGAAAACGGCCTCCGTCGCCGCGGCGCCGCCGAGCACGTCACGCGCTTCAAGCACGGTTACGCGCAGGCCGCCGCGCGCGAGCACCGCCGCCGCGGTCAGCCCGTTGTGGCCCGCCCCAATCACCAATACGTCGATCTGCTCGGCCATAGTCAGTTGTCCTTGAGGATTTCGAGCGCGGCGAGCTTACCCGGCGCGCCCATGATCCCGCCGCCCGGGTGGGTGCCGGAGCCACACTGGTAGTAGCCGGGAACCGGCGTGCGATAGTCGGCGTAGCCCGGCGCGGGGCGCAGGAAAAAGAGCTGGGAAAGGCTCAGCTCGCCGTGGAAGATGTTGCCCTGAGAGATGCCGATCATCTCTTCGATGTCGAGCGGCGTGAGCACCTGCCGGTGGAGGATGATGTCCTTGAGGTTGGGCATGACGGTGGAGAGGGCATCGACGACGGCGTCGCCAAAGGCCTCGCGCTTCTCTTCCCAGGTGCCTTCACGCAGCTCGTAGGGGGCGTACTGGACGAAGCAGGACATGACGTGCTTGCCGGGCGGCGCCATGCCGGGATCGATCACGGAGGGGATGATCACGTCCACGTAGGGCTGCCGGGAGAAGTCGCCGTATTTAGCGTCGTCGTAGGCGCGCTCGAGATAGTCCACGCTGGGGCTGAAGGAGATCGACCCGGCGAGGTGGCGACCCGGACCGGGCGGCGCCACCAGCTCGGGCAGGGCATCCAGCGCCAGGTTGACCTTGCCGGACGAGCCGCGCGTGTTGAAGCTGCGGATCGACTCGACCAGCTCGCCGGGAAGCTGGGCCGGGTCCAGCAGCTTGAGGAAAGTGAGGCGCGGGTCGAGGCTGGAGGCGACGACGTTAGCATGGAAAGTGTCGCCGTTCTCCAGGGCGACGCCGACGGCGCGCCCGTTTTTGAGAATCACCTCGGCGACGGGGCTGTCGCAGCGGATTTCGGCGCCGTGGGCCTGGGCGGAGCGGGCAATGGCCTCGGCGATGCCGCCCGTGCCGCCGCGGGCAAAGCCCCAGGCGCGAAAGGCGCCGTCAATCTCGCCCATGTAGTGGTGCAGCAGGACGTAAGCCGTGCCGGGCGAGCGCGGGCCGAGGAAGGTACCGATGATGCCGCTGGCGGAAAGGGTCGCCTTCAGCGGCTCGGACTCGAACCATTGCTCGACAAAATCGGCGGCGCTCATGGTCATCAGCCTGGCCAGGAGCCAGAGCTGTTCTTCGGGCAGCGCGAGAAAGTGGCGGGCCATCTCGACCAGCCCCCACAGCTCGCGCGGGCGGTAGCTCGTGGGGTCGGGCGGGCGAATGCCCAGGATGTACTTGACGGCCTTGGCCATGAAATACATGCTGCGGCTGTAGTCGTCGTAGGCGCCGGCGTCGCGCTCGGAGAAAGTGGCGATGTTGCGCAGCGTCTCCCAATGGTCGGCGCCGCG
>JAAYYY010000595.1 GCA_012515125.1 Chloroflexota bacterium | reverse complement strand
CCGTGGAGGAAGCAGAGGGCCGCGAGGACGTTGCCGTGGCTCTGGACGGTGACGTTTTCGGGGCAGAAAGCATCGCTCAGCAAGCGCCGGACGGAAGCGCTGGTGAAGCGCCAGTAGTCACCCCAGCGGTCCATGTCGAAGCGGCATATCTGGCTGACGACCGGAAAGCTCGCCAGCAGGACGCCGTCGGGGCGCAACAGGCGGTGCAGGGTGGCGACTGCGGTTTGCAGCTCGTAGATATATTGCAGCGTCTGGGTGAAGATGATGCAGTCGAATTGGTCTCCCGCTACGTGGTCAGCCCTGGTGAGGTCGGCGACGATGGTCGGCCGGCTATCTTCACGCGGCAGGTCGAGGACGTCACCGCGCGTCACCTGCCCGTCGCCAAACTGGCGTGTATAGCGGTCGTCGCCCATTTCCAGCACGCAGCCGGCGATAGCGCTGCGGCGTTCGTCCAGGAAACGCTCGATGTAGTAGCGGTCTACCGGCCGGCCGCGGCTGTGGCCAAAGTCGCGGTAGAGCGGGGTCGTCCGCCGGAAGTCGCCGAAATCAATTGTCGTCATCAGCACACTCCATGCCTGCTAATTCTGCGGCGATCAGCGCCTGCATGGAGGCGGCGATGCCGTCCCAGCTACTCCGGCACAGATGCGCCTCCGCCCGGGCCTGCCTTTGCCGGCACGCCTCTTCGGGCTCGCGCATCGCCGCGTCGATGGCCTGCGCGAACGCATCCGGCCCATCGGCAATCCACACCACGTCGCCCCAGGAGGCGACGACGTCGGGCACGCTGGTGCTGACGATGGGCCTCTGCGCCGCCATATACTCCAGCGTCTTGGTTGGGCTGATGTGCCGCGTAGCCTCGTTCAAAGCAAAGGGCATGAGACAGACGTCAAACCCTTTGAGGAGCGACGGTAGTGCAGCGTAGGCCTGTTTGCCCAGGTAGTAAATGTTGGGGCGCCGGGGAAGGGCCGACTCCTCGATCTTGGCGATCGGGCCAACCATGATCAGCGACCATTCTGGAAGAGTATCGGCGAGCCGGGCCAGGAGCGGCAGGTCGATGCGCTCGTCAATTACGCCGACGTAGCCGAGGCGCGGCCCGCGGATACCGGCGAGTAGCTCGCTGGGCGGAGTCGTCACAACTGCGGCGCCGGCGAAGTGGGCAATATCCACGCCGCTGGGGAAGAGATGGACGTGCGGATGGCAATCCCGGCGCGACTCGTAAAGGCTGCGCCCGCCCGTGAAGACAAGATCGGCTGCCTGCAGGACGGCGGCTTCACGCTGCTGCAGGTCGGCGCTGGCGCCCTGGAAGCTTGCCAGCTCGTCCATCACGTCGTAGACGACGAGATCGGCGGGGATCAGCTCCAGCAGGTAGTAGGGGGTAGGTGTGTAGAACCAGAGAATGAGCGGGCGCAACGGCTGCAGGCCGCTTCCATCGGCGGACTCCTGTACGAAGCCTTCCGCCAGGAGGAGCGTGCGCACCATCGCCCCGTAGATGTCTCGCCATTGTTCGAGCACGGCACGCTCGTCAGGCATACCTGGCTGCCAGGCACTGACGCCATCTCCGGCCGCTACCTGCACCAGCTGCGGCGCGGTGGTTCCCTGGGGGAGGTGGACAGGCTCGTTGATATAGAGCACCGGGTAGTGGCGGGCCAGCCTCGAAAGGATCTGCTGCGGGCGCTGCCAGACGAAGTCCCAGCCCAGATGAGCCAGGCAGACAATAACGGGCGTCGGCCTCAGGTCATTCATCGTATAGTCATCCACAGGCGCCTTCATCCCCCGTTCTTGTGGCTCGCGATCACCTCGCGGAAAAACTCGATCAGACGGTCGGCATGGTAGTCAAAGGTGAACTGCTCGCGCTGCCGCCAGACGCTATCCTGCAGCGCAGCCATACGGTCGCGATCGTGCAATTTCTCGCCCAGCTCGGGGATGCTCTTGAAGAAGACGGAGAGGTCGTGCCGGCGGGCGAGGCTTTGCGTGGCGACAACGGCGCCTTCGTTGTCATATTGCAGCAGGGGCAGTCCCGCGGTGACGAGGGTCGTGATGCGGGCCGG
>JAAYYY010000594.1 GCA_012515125.1 Chloroflexota bacterium | reverse complement strand
GGAAGCCAACCTGCAGCAGTTGCTGGCTTTCCTGCGCATCCCCAGCATCAGCACCCAACCGGAACACAGCGCCGACGTCGCTACGGCTGCCCACTGGCTGGCCGAGGCGATGCGCCACGCCGGCCTGGAGAACGTGCGCCTCATCGAGACGGAGGGCCACCCCCTCGTCTACGGCGACCATCTACACGCCGGCCCCGACGCGCCGACGATTCTCATCTACGGCCATTACGACGTGCAGCCGCCCGAGCCGCTGGAGCTGTGGGAGTCGCCGCCCTTCGAGCCGGATCTGCGCGACGGCTACATCTACGCCCGCGGCTCGGCCGACGACAAGGGCCAGCTCTACATCCACGTTAAGGCCATCGAGGCGTACCTGGTGACCGGCAACGCGCTGCCCGTCAACGTGAAGCTGCTCGCCGAGGGGGAAGAGGAGGTCGGCAGCCCGTCGCTCGGCCCGTTCATCGCCCGCGAGAAGGAGCTGCTCGCCGCCGACGTGGCCCTCATCTCTGACACCGCCATGCTGGGCAAAGAGACGCCGGCCATCGTCTACGGGCTGCGGGGCCTGGCCTACGTGTTGGTGGACGTAACCAGCGCCAGCCGCGACCTGCACTCCGGCCATTACGGCGGCGCGGTCAAGAACCCGATCAACGCCCTGGCGCACATCATTGCCCAGCTACAGGACGAGAAGGGACACGTGCTCATCCCCGGCTTCTATGATGGCGTGCGCCCGCTGACGGAGGAGGAGCGGCGCATCGTCAACGAGCTGCCGCTGGACGAAAAGGCGTGGCTGGGCGAAATCGGCGTGAGGCAGGCCTGGGGCGAGCCGGAATACACGCTGGTAGAGCGCATCGGCGCCCGGCCGACGCTGGACGTGAACGGCATCGTCGGCGGCTACACCGGGCCGGGCGGCAAGACGGTGCTGCCCGCGCACGCCCACGCCAAAATCTCCATGCGCCTGGTGCCCGACCAGCAGCCGGAGCAGGTGATCGAAGCCTTCCGCCGCTACGTAGAGGAAATCGCCCCGCCGGAAGTGCGCGTGGAGGTTACCGACACCGGCGGCGGGTCGGTCGCCAGCGTCACCGACTACAACACGGACGCGGTGCGCGCGGCGATGGACGCCTACGAGCAGGTCTACGGGCGCCGGCCTGTGCTCATGCGGGAGGGCGGCTCGATCCCCGTCGTCGGCGACTTCAAGCGCCAGCTCGGCCTGGAGACGGTGCTCATGGGCTTCAGCGCGCCCGACGAGCAGATCCACGCGCCGAACGAGCGCTTCTACCTGGCTAACTACTACCGTGGCATCGAAACGGTGATCCGTTTCCTGCACGGGTACGGGGCGCGGGCATGATTTTTGAACTCTGATTTGAATGATTGGGATGATTGCCTATGATTTTTGCCTGGGAGCGGCGAAATCATAGGCAATCATGGAAATCAGATGAATCAGAGTTCAATCTACCGCGCGCTGTGCACGGCCCCATCGTCCACCGCCCAGGCTACGGGCATCGCCGCCGTGTTGTGGGCGTGGCCGATGCGCCCGCGCGCGTCTACGGCGATGACGCCGCCGCGCCCGTCCACGCGCTCGGTCAGGAGCTGGACGGCGACGTGGCAGGCGAGCTGCGCGGAGAGGCCGCTGGCGATGTAGTCGCAGACGCTTTTGCTGATCACGATCTTCATCAGGTCTTCGCCGTAGCCCGTGGCGCTCGCGCCGCCGTGCCAGTTGTCGGCGTAGGCGCCGCTGCCCACCAGCGGGCTGTCGCCAATGCGTCCCGGCAGCTTCAGCCGCGTGCCGCCGGTCGAGGTCGCCGCCGCCACGTTGCCCTCCGCATCCAGGGCCACGGCGCCGACGGTGCCCATGTTGCCCTCGCCGCTGAACAACGTCTCCAGGTCGTAGTCCGGGTTCTCCTGCAGGGCCAGAAAGCGTTCCAGCTCCTCCCCCACCAGCAGCTCGCTCACGTCGCAGCGCGGGAAGTTGATCTGGTCGGCAAACGCCTCGGCGCCGTGGGCGACGAGGAAATTGTGCCCCGATTCCAGAAGCACGCGACGCGCCAGGCTGATCGGGTGGCGGACGCGCTGCACGGCGCCCACCGCGCCCAGGCTCAACGTGCGCCCGTCCATGATGATCGCGTCCATCTCCACTTCGCCGCGCCGGTTGAGGTAGCTGCCGCGCCCGGCATCCAGCACCGGGCAATCCTCCAGGATGCACACCGCACTTTCGACGGCGTCCAGGCTGCTGCCGCCCTCCAGAAGTAGTTTCCGCCCGGCTGCGGCGGCCTCTTCACAGGCGGCGATGGCTTCGTCCAGCTTGCCTTCCTTCAGCTTCCAGGCGCCGGCGCCGCCGTGAACGATAATTGCTTGGGTCACATCTCCCTCCGCGAAATAATGGGATCGTCGAGCGGGTTTGTACGGGCAGGTTGTTTGGACGTTAACAAATTACGAGGCGTTTCCGCGCCGGGCGCGATTTGGAAAATCGCGCTACATGGTTGCCAGCGTGGCGCCTTGTATTTCATGATTGTCCAACATGCCTGCCCCTGTCGCGCCGTTTCAGTCGGCGCCGACTGGCCCGCACAGGGCGCAGATTGTAGACTTAAATTGGGCGCGAGGCCACCCCTGCCGGCCCGTTTAGGCCGAGATGAATGGGTTTGACATCTCGACCACTTTTGCTAGAATACACGAGGCTACCTTCCTCAGTAGCTCAATGGCAGAGCATGCGGCTGTTAACCGCAGGGTTGTTGGTTCGAGTCCAACCTGAGGAGCTTCGAGGACGGCAGGGCATCCTGCCGTCCTTTTTCACTTAAGGAGCAAACCAACACCATGAAAAGCTATCCCACAGTCGCACTCATCATTCTGGATGGCTGGGGCATCCGCGAGAAAGAACACGGCAACGCCGTCGTGCAGGCCCGCACGCCGAACTACGACCGCTGGCTGCGGGAGTATGAGCGGAGCATCCTCGACGCTTCCGGCATTGCGGTCGGCCTGCCGGAGGACCAGATGGGCAACTCCGAGGTCGGCCATCTCAACCTCGGCGCGGGGCGCATCGTCTACCAGGATTTCACGCG
>JAAYYY010000075.1 GCA_012515125.1 Chloroflexota bacterium | reverse complement strand
GCGAGGCCGATGGTAATGAGCAGCGCCAGGATAATTACGATGCGCATTTTGCGTTCCGGGCCGCCGACGGCGTTGCCTTCCAGGTCGAGATTGACCGGGTTAAAGAAGGTCTGGTCGCTTCGCGTAGCGATAGTCGGGGACAGACTGGCCGGTGCAGCCGGTTGTTGCTGACGGAGATTGGCATCGAACCGTTCCAGCAGGGGACGGGGGTCAAGCTCGAGGAAGCGGGCATAGTTGCGCAGGAAGCCGCGCCCATGAACGGCCGTGGGCAGAATGCTGTAGTCGCCTACCTCTAACGCATGCAGGTAGCGGCTGTTGATACGGATCTCATCCTGCACATCACTCAGGGTAAGACCCTTCATCTCCCGCGCTTCCCGCAGAATGTTACCGAGTTCGTCCATCTTTTCTGGCCCGAGGCCGGGACCTCACGGGCGGTGGCCTCTGACAAAAAGCCACTGCATAACCAGTGGCTTCCACAGAATCATGCAACTGAGCGCGATAGGCGATCCCTAAACGAGTTCGTCTTCCTCGAACTCGTCATAGTAATCGTCCATCTCGTCGTATTCCTCGGCCTCCTCCACGTCGTCCGCCTCCGCAGCCTCCTCGTCTTCGGCGACAGGAGCAGCGGACACTTCTTCCGCTTCCTCCAGCGGATGGATAGAGACGTTGATCTGGGGGTGGAAATCGCGGTCGAGGCGGACGATGACGGTGTGGTCGCCGAGGTCCCGCAGCGGCTGGCTGTCGAACTTGCGGCGGTCAATCTCCACGCCGAGCACTTCGTTGATCCTGTCGGCGATCTCCATCATGGTGACGGAGCCATAGAGACGTCCACCTTCGCCGGCGCGGGCGCTGAAGTTCAGACGCAACCCGTTGAGCTTTTCAGCCAGAGCCTCGTTCTGGGCACGCATTTCGGCCCGGCGCATCTCGGCCTGCGCGCGCCACGCGGCGGCCTGCTTGAGCACGCCCGGGGTCGCCTTAACTGCCAGACCGCGGGGGATCAGATAGTTGCGGCCGTAACCGTCGGCAACGTTATGGACTTCGCCAGCATAACCCAGGTTGTCGACGTCTTTCTGCAACAATACTTTCATGACGGTTCAGTACTCCATTCTCAAATAGTCTGCCGGAAGGGCCCCAGCCAGCGAATCAGGCGAAAAATAGGGCTGTTGCGATAATGCATGACGCGCAATTCCAGCCTTGCACGCAATCGACAATGGTAGCAGACCACCCCCCAAATGACAACAGCAGCTACGCGCGGCTTACTTCTCTCACAGGTTGTTGCTGAGCGCTTGCGGCTCGTTGCTGTAGACCTCGTCCATCGAGACCAGTACGTCGGCCAGCTCGTTGACCTCTTCGGCGATATCGTCGCGCAGGCGGCGAGCCCGCCCGCTGTCGATGTCCTTGGCGCCGACCAGCATCGTCTGTGTGTAAATGGTGCTCATCGCCGTCAGGGTGTTCTCCAGCCGCAGCCGGGCGCGCTCCATAGCATTCTCCAGCTCCTGGATCGTGTCGAGCTGGCGCTGGAGGCTCTTGATGTTGTACTCGATATCCTGGCGCAGCGCCGGATTATTCTCCCGTTGCAGAAGCTGGCGAAGCTCGGCCATCCGCTGCTGGCCTCGCTCCCAGTTCTGGCGGTGGAGACTGCGCTCTCGGCGGTAGCGGTCCAGCCGCTGCGCGAGGCCATAGACCTCCTCAAGCCATTCGTCCAGCTGGACGGCCGTTTCGGCGAGGTGATCCTTGAGCACGCTCTCACGCCGCTCGCGAAGAGCGGCGGTGATAAGCCCGCGATACTTGAAGGCGTCGCGCACCTGTTCCTGCAGGTCCTTGCTCTGCAATTTCTCAGGCTCAAACTCGTCTTCCAGCATCGCCGCGACGATACGCTTGTGGGCTTCCCTATCGGTGAGGCTGCTATAGACGACGGCAGCTTCGGCGACCAGGCCGCCAAGCGGCCAGACGAACCACGGTATCTCAGCGAAGGCTCGGGCAAGAGCACCCGTCGGATCCCTGACCAGAAGGGAGAGCGCGGTTACAATGAGCGTTCCCGCCAGAATCAGCGCGCTTTCCGGCCGGAAGAAGGCGTACTGCAATATGGCGCGTTGCGCCCGTTCTTCCAGTGTGTTGCGCGTCTGGTTAGCCATAGGAATGGAAAACCTGTCTCAGTTCCTGTTGCTCTCTAACTGGCGCTGCAAAACAGCGTTTCGCAACCGTTCAACGCCGTCTTTAGCAGCGTCTATGGAAACGGCCGCTGCCGATTGTAACACGTCCAGGCTTCTCTCGAAAAAGCCCAGTTCAGCGTAACCTTCGCCCAGAGCCTGGAGAATACGTCAGTTGGTCGGCGCCTGTGCAGCAGCCCGCTGCCAGTGCAGCACGGCTTTGGCCCACATGCCCTGAGCCGCGTAACGGCGCCCGGCGACGTAGTAGTCATGGGCATTAACCAGCCCACGCTCCAGCCGAGCAACCATGCGCTCCTGGCTGCGGCTGAAGTCTGGACCCGCGAAGATGATGGCAACCAGCAGCGCGCCGGCTTGGGCCACCAGCAGGAGCAGGTAGTTCACTGAGATCAGCGACTGGAGAAGAGCGCTGGTAACCACCGGCTGCACCATTAGTTCCAGGAGGCCGAGGAAGAGCGTCACCATCAACAGAGGAATGGACGCCGCCCAGGCCCAGAAAAAGCGCATGTACAGCCCTACACTCAGACCGAAGAAGACCAGTCCGAGAAAGGCATGAAGCACGAGGATAGGCAGGCCATTTTCCTGGATCAGATCGGCTAACAGGAGGATCACATATAGGAAACCAGTTGCCAGCGTCAGCACCCACAGTGTCACCTGGCTGGTGCTTTCATGCGCGTACCGGTAGCGGCTATGAACCAACCGCCGCCGGCAACCTGCGCAGCTCTCCATCGCTCCATCTACCGGGCTCGCGCAGAACGGGCAAATGTCCTGCTCGCGCGCCCAGACGTCGTCAAAGCGAGACGTGGCCCGGAATCCGGGGGGCGAGACGGCGCCAGCTTCACGATTCATGAAAGGAGCCAGGACGTACCAAAAGGGGGCGCTCAGGCGCCCCCAGGCATGGCGATATGAATCTGGGCCTACTCTTCGAGCGTGGCCGTATCGGCCGCCGTGGTTTCTTCTTCCTCGGCAGGAGCCGGC
>JAAYYY010000593.1 GCA_012515125.1 Chloroflexota bacterium | reverse complement strand
GGCCGGGTCTTCCCACACAGGCGGCACGACGACCGCCAGCTCGACGCCCTCATGAGCGGCGATAGCTTCCAGCTTGGTCTGGTAACTGCCAATAAGGCAGGCTTTGGAGACCATCAAAATACGCATGATTCCATATCGAGACACAGCAAGGGCAGGAACTGGATCCTGCCCAAAAGCCGTCTCAGCCTGTTCGGTTACGCGTCGGCAGCCGGTCGACGCAGCCCCCTATTTTGTTATACTTGACCCGCTTTGGCAACTTGGCGCAGGCAGGGTCACGACCGCCGGACAGACGGCGACAGCCCACCCCCCTGGGTGTGGGCTTTGTTGCTTGTGGCCTTCGTCACCGGCGCCGTCCTCCGGCTGTGGGGGTTGGGCGAGTGGCCGCCGGGCCTCTATCGCGACGAAGCGTTCAACGGCCTGGATGCCCTGGACGTGCTCGACGGGCAGCACGCCCTTTTCTTTGCCGCCAATAATGGGCGCGAGCCCGCTTACGTCTATCTGACGGCAGCCGCCGTGGCGCTTTTCGGCCGCTCCGTCTTGGCCGTGCGGCTGGCAGCATCCCTTGCCGGCACGCTGGCGACGCTGGCAACCTACCTGCTGGCCCGTAGCTGGTTCGGCTGGCGCGCCGGCCTGTTCGCTGCCTGGCTCTGGGCAGTCACCCTGTGGCCCGTGCATCTGAGCCGCATTGGCCTGCGGGCCATCCTGCTCCCCCTCTTGCTGGCCCTCGCCTTCTGGCTGGCTGCGGAGGCCTACCGCCGTGACAGCGTGCGCGGGTGGCTGGCGGCGGGGCTGGTCTATGGAGCCGCCTTCTACACCTATCTCGCCGCCCGCTTCACACCGCTGCTGATTCTGCTCTTACTTTCTTATCTATTCCTAAACAGGCCTGCAGAACGGGCCAGGCTGCGCCGGGGCGTGCTGGTCGGTGGGCTCGCCGCCCTGCTCATCCTCCTACCGCTGGGTCTGCTCGCCTGGCGACAGCCCGAGCTGGTGCTCGGCCGGACGGGGCAGGTTTCCATCCTGGACGAAGGCATCAACCAGGGCGATTTCTGGGGCACGCTGCTGCGTCACACCGGCCGCACACTGGCTCTTTTTCTCTGGAAGGGGGACACGATTGCCCGCCACAACCCGCCCGGCCGCCCCCTGTTCGACTTGCTGATGGCCGTTCCTTTCCTGGTCGGTCTCGCCTGGTCGGTGCGCCACTGGCGCCGCCCGACGGCTGCGGCGCTGCTCCTCTGGGTTGGCGTCATGCTCGGCCCGACGCTGCTTGCGGAGGACGCGCCGCACTTCCTGCGGGCGGTTGGAATCCTGCCGGCAGCCCTGCTGCTGCCCGCCCTTGGCTTGTCCAAACTATGGGATTGGCCTAAACTACCCGGTGCTTTTCGTCACGGTCTGGTGCTCATCCTGACCGGCGGCACTTTAATAGTCACGGTGATGGACTACAGCGGCTACGCGCGTGACGCCGACACGGCCTATCTCTTTGAGGCGGGCGCGCGCGAGCTGGCGGAAGAGGTCAATCGCTCGGCGCAGACGTTAGGCGTTCATGTCTACCTGGATCGCACATTCTGGCAGAGCTGGCCTTCGCTGCGTTTTTTGGTGGGTAACGGCAACATCCGGCTCTTCGAGGCGCCGTCCGGCCTGCCCCGGCAGCTTCCTTTGCAGGCCGCCATCTATGTCTGGCCCTACGAACCGCTGGACTACATCGCGGAGGCGGTGGCGGACGCAGGAGCCGGCCTGATCTTTGCCCGGCAAGGGGCCCTGGTGCGTGGTGATCTGGAACCGGAACCCTATCCACTTTATTACAACTACTTACTCGTGGAAAGCGTGCCGGACCTTCCCACCAGAATAGCGCGTTTTGGCAGCGACATTGAGCTGCGCGACGCCGTAGTCAGCCTGCCGGCTCCCAACGTGGTGCAGGTCGATCTATTGTGGCAGGGAGGCCGGCAGGAAACGCCACTGGTTGCCTTCGTCCACGTCCTGCAGGACGGCCGGCTGGTCGGCCAGGACGATGCGCTGCCTTTGCAGGGAACGTGGTCGCCGGCCTGGTGGCGGGCCGATCTCGTCCTGCACGACCGGCATCGGGTGGTGCTTGATAGTGCCTTTAACCCAGAAGAACAAGATATAATTGTGGGCCTTTACGACGCCAATACGGTGAAAAGATTGCCTGTCTACGACGCCACAGGAAATCCTGCGGGAGATAGCTGGCAGCTCCAGGTCCATAAGGAGAATTGAGGAGATGCGTTCGACTCGCACACTTTTCTTAGCCGTCCTTTTTCTCGCGGGCCTTGGCCTGATTTACGGCCCGGCGACGGAACGGCCGGTTCTGGCTCAGGGGGGAAACCTTCTGGAGAACCCCGGCTTCGAGGGTGGCGTCTATACCTTCGTGCCGGACGAGTATAGCTGGCTGGCGCTGTACCCGTCCCAGCGTGAAGATTGTAAGCTGGATACCGGCGTCTATATGCCGTGTAACACAGCCCAGACGCCCGTTGGCTGGGTTCCCTGGTGGATCAGCCAGAGCGACGAAGACCCGGATTGGAAAAACCGCATGCCGGAGTACAAACCGGCCGACCCGCCATTCACCAACCGCATCCATTCCGGCAACCGGGCGGCCCAGTACTTCACCTTTCACGGCACGCACACCGCCGGCCTGCTCCAGGTCGTCACCGTCCCCGCCAATGCGATGCTGCGCTTCTCCATCTGGGGCCAGGCCTGGTCAAGCGCTTCGGACGAGGTCTTTTCGGACTTTCCCACCACCGTCAACATGCGCATCGGCATCGACCCCACTGGGGGAACCAATCCCTACAGCCCGGCCATTGTCTGGTCTGCCTACAACCAGCCCTATGACGCCTACCAGCAGTTCACCGTAGAGGCGCAGGCCCAGGGCACTACCGTCACCGTCTTCACCATTTCCGCGCCCGACGAAGCGCGCAAGCACAATGACATCTACTGGGACGACGCCGAGCTGGTGGTCATCGGCCAGGGCTCGGCGCCTGCTGCCACCACGGCGCCGGCAGCGACGACGACCGGGGGCACGCCCGCCGCGACCACGCAGGTCGTCGCCGCGGCGCCTGCCGCCCAGCTTGGCCCCACCTCCACGCCCGACGCCGAGGGTGTCATCTACGCCGAGGTCGGCCCGGGCGACAGCTTCTGGAGCATCGCCGCCCGCCACGGCCTGACCCTCGATGAAATCTACGCTCTGAACAATGCCGGCGAAGGCGATTTTGTGCAGGAAGGGCAGTTGCTCATCGTCGGGCGGGTGACGCCAGAGGCGGCGAGCGCCGAAGAGGATACCGCAGAGCAGGCTGAGGGAACGCCGGGCGCTACCGAAGAGGAAGAAGCGACGCCCGAACGCACGCCGACGCCGCAGCGGCCCACCGCAACCCCCACGCCGCAAAAGGGTGAAATCTGTCTGAAGGCCTTCCTCGACGAGAACCGCAACGGCCTGCACGACCCCGACGAGCCGTTGAAGCCGGCCGTAGCCTTCACCATTTCCAGCGGCGATGCCGTCTTCAGCAACTACGTGACCACCGGCGCCGACGAGCCTTACTGCATCACCGGCCTCGACCCCGGCAGCTACAAGATCACCCGTTCTGTCGCCCCCAACGAAGTGCTGACGACGAACGGCGATTGGTCGGTCTCCCTGGCTGCGGGCACGTCCCAGCAATTTGACTTCGGCAGCTACGAGGAGGCTGTGGCCATGACCGGCAGCGAAACCGGTACTGACAGCAGCGCGGCGGCCTCAGCCGCTCCAGACACAGACACGGCCGAGCCGGAAGGCGGCATCACCCGCATTCTGGTCATTGCCGCCGTCATCGTCGCCGTGCTCTTGCTCGTCGGCGTTCTCGTCGTCGTGCTCAGCGCCCGGCGCGCCGTCTAGCTTCAGGTATGACACCCAGGCAGCCGGCGCCCGGTGCGCCGGCTGCCCATCCAGGAAAATTCATGAAGAAGCTGCGTCCCTCCCTTTGCCTTCTGCTCCTTGCCCTGCTGGCAGCGGCTGTTTCTCAGGCACTCGCCCGCGAGCCACGCCAGGCCAACCTGCTAAGCAACCCCAGCTTTGAAGACCCCTACAACGCCGACGGGTCGGCGTCAGGCTGGGTTCGCTGGCACCGCGACACACAGACTAAGCCGGAGAACTGCTCCGATGCCTACGCCTTTCTGCCGCAGTGGAGCCGGGAAACGAACGGCTCGCTGGTGCGCGATGGCTTCATCTCCCAGCACGTCGGCAACCAGTTCGACACGTGGAACGCCGGCGTCTTCCAGACGGTCAACGTGACGCCCGGCACAACCTACCGCTTCTCCTTCTGGGCCATTGGGCGCGCTTCGAACGAGCAATATCCCACCCCCTCCGATCAGGCGGTCACTCTGGGCGTGAGCGCCGGAATCGACCCGAACGGCAGCGGCCTCTGGACCGATGCAGACGTGGTCTGGGGCGGCGCCGCCTCGCCCCACGACACGGGCAATCAGGCGAACTGGCAGCAGGTAGCGGTGGAGGCGACGGCAACCGGCAATCAGATAACGGTCTTTGTCTCGGCCAATCTCATGGGCGCCAACAACTGCCGGGCGCACCTCGACGTCTGGTTTGATGCCGCACAGCTCGTCGAAGTCGGCCCGCCGCCTACCGATACGCCGCCCCCGCAGCCCACCGTTTCGCCCGCGCCGCAGATCACCAACACCCCGGTCCCGCCGACGCCAACCGCCACGTCCGAGGCCGAGGCGGAGGCCAGCCCGACGGCGACCAGCGAGCCCACAGTAGCCCCCACTGATACGCCAGAGCCTTCGCCCATGGGCTTGCTCTGCGTCAATGCCTTTGGCGACGTGAACGCCGACGGTCAGCACGATCCCGACGAAGGAGCGATGGCCGGCGTCAACTTCACCGTCGCCGCAGGCGACAGGATCGTCCAGCGCGCCGTCAGCACCGGCCCTGAACCGATCTGTTTTGAGCTCGAACCTGGCAACTACCAGGTCGTACAGGAAGTGCCGCCTACCCTGGAGATGACGACCGGCGCTACCGCAGGCATCACCCTGGCCGAAGGGCAGACGGTGCGCGTGGAGTTCGGCAGCCGGGTGCGCCAGCAGGTCGCCGAAGAAGGCGACGCGGGCGATCCGGCCCCGGCCGCCACCGCCGGGGCTCCAGAGGAAGAAGCAGACGAAGCCGCGCCACGGTCGATTCTGGCCTACAGCGGGTTGGCTGCCCTCTTCCTCGGCATCGCCCTGCTCGGCGGTCTCATCTACATGCTGCTGCGGCAACGGGCCTGAGCCTCTCCTGACGGAAGAGGGCCTGGCTGAGGCGGCGCGTGAACGAGAGGCATTCCCGGCGCCCTCCGTGGCCCGTCGCCCTGACACCCGTCGTGCGGTCGCACGGCGCGCTGTTCCTGGCTCTGCTGGTCGCGGTGGTCGCCGCCGTTCCCCTCTTTGCCGGCCCCGGCCTGCTCAACACCCGCGGCGGCGGCGATAGCCCCTTTCTGCTCCAGCGCCTCCACCAGCTCAGCGCCGCCCTGGCAGACGGCCACTTCCCGGCCCGCTGGATGCCCGACGCCAACTACGGCTACGGATACCCCTTCTTCCACTACTACGCCCCGCTCAGCCTCTACGTTGCCGTGCTCTTTCGCCTGCTGGGCGCCGGCTACGTAGCCGCCATCCAGCTCGCCCAGCTCGTCGGATTCCTGGTCGCTGCCGCCGCAGCCTTCGCCCTCGGCCGGCGCTGGCTCGGCGGCGATGCGGTCGGGCTGCTTGTTTCGGCGGCCTATACCGTGGCCCCCTTCCACCTGGTCAACGTCTACGTGCGCGGCGACTCACTGGCCGAGTTCTGGGCCATGGCCCTCTATCCCCTCGTCCTGCTTGCCGCGGATCGCCTGCTGGCGGACGAAAGGCGGTGGCCTGTAGCGGCCATCGCCGCGCTGGCGGTCAGCTACGCGGCCCTGATCCTCAGCCACAACATCTCGGCCCTTATCTTCTCCCCTTTCCTGCTTCTCCTTCTGGCGGTCCGCCTGTTGGGCCATCCCACGCCACGGCGGGCCCTCATCCACGCGGTGCTGGCGCTTGGCTGGGGTCTCGCTCTTTCCGCCTGGTTCTGGCTGCCGGCCCTCGCCGAAACCGGGCTTGCCCAGACGGAGCCGATCACCAGCGGCTACTTCCACTACGCCAACCATTTTCGCGGCACGGATCTGGTGCAGCCGTCACTGCTCTTCTCCTACGACGTGTCCGGGGGCGGCGCGTTCCGCATGGGGCTGCTCCAGGCGCTGCTGATTGTGGCCGGCCTGGCCGTCCTGCTCCTGGCGCTCGCCAGAAAGGGATGGCTTGCTGCCTCCGGCGGTTCGGGCGGGAGCCGGATCAGGCTTTTTCTCCTGCTGGGTTTGCTCCTGGCGACGGCGATGATCACGCCGCTCTCCCGCCCCCTCTGGGACCACCTACCCCTGCTCCCCTATACGCAGTTCCCCTGGCGCTTCCTGTCCGTGCAGGCCTTTTTTGGCGCGCTCGTCGCCGGCTATCTGGCCCGCCTGCCCCACCGGCGCTGGTGGCTGCCGCCCCTCCTGCTAATGATGCTGGTCGCCGCCCTCGCGGCTCTCCGGCCGGCCTACCTGCCGCTGGCCGACGAAGACGTCGCGCCCGAGCGGCTGGCCGAATACGAATGGTTCACCGGCAACATCGGCACGACGGTCAGCGCCGAGTATCTCCCCCAGACCGTGCAGCCGCGCCCCTTGAGCAGCGGCTGGCTCTCCTGGGACGAGCGCGATCGGCCCCACGTTTTGCAGGGCGAGGCGACGGCGACGCTTCTCGACCGGAAGGCGACGGCGCAGCGCTGGCAGACCAGCGCTGGGCCGCCGGGAGCCACGTTGCTGCTGCCCACCCTCTACTGGCCCGGCTGGCAGGCCACGCTGGACGGCGAAGCCCTGCCCATCTCGGCAGCCGCCGGCTCGGGCCTGATCAGCGTAGAGGTGCCGGCCGGCGAGCACCGGCTGGAAATCCGTCTCGGGCGCACGCCGCTGCGGCTGGGAGCGGAGCTGCTGTCGTTGCTGGCCCTGCTGGCGCTGCTGCCGGTCGCCTGGCTCCTCCGGCGCTCCCTCGGGCCGCCGCTGCTCGGCGCGCTGGGTGCGTCCCTGTTGCTGGCCATCGTCCTCGCCCTTCTGCCCGCGCCTCATCTCGACGCCGGCACGCTGACCTGGGATTTTGCCCAGGCGGGCTACCTGCACCACGCCCCCGACGGCATCCTGTTTGCCGATGGCTCCCGCCTCCTGCTCTACGAGTATGAGGAAGAGACGGCCGGCGCGGGCCAGAGCTGGTCGCTGCTCCTCTACTGGGCGCACGATGCGACTGGCGGTGCCAGGGTCGCCGTTGATCTCGTCACGCCTGCCGCTAACCGCTTTCCGGCGGCGCCCGTGCTGGCAGGCGCCGCGTCTGTCGTCCGGCCTGGACCGCAGCGTATCACACTCGCCATCCCGGACGGTGCGCCGCCCGGCCTCTACGTGCCGCGCCTCACCGTGGAGGGCGCTGTGGCGCTGCTGGCGAACGGCGAGACGCGCGGCGACCTCTACCTGCGCCCGCTGCGCGTCGCCCCTGCAGGCCGGCGCCTGCCGCCGCCGGAGACCGCCCTCGCCGTGCATCCCTACGAAGTCCGCCTGGAAGGTGGGCCGCCTGCAGCCGGCGGCGATCCACCCGGTCTCTTTGATTGCGCCACAGCGCCGGCCGGCGCCCCGCGCCTCCTCCTCCACCTGGCCTGGTACACCGCCGATCCCCTGCCGGCGAATCTCCTCGTTTCCCTGCGCCTCGGCGACGCCCAGGGGCGCGAGCTGGCCCGTTGCGACCTGCAGCCCGGTTACGGATACCAGCCCAGCCTGGCCTGGGCGCCGGGCGAATGGACGGCCGACCTGCTGGCCCTGCCCCTGCCGTCCGAGCTGCCGGACGCAGCCCCCTATACGCTGTCGGCTCACCTGTACGACGGCGCCGGTCAGGGCTGGCTGACCCAGCGGCTGGGTACGCTGGACTGGCAGGAGGGCACGCTGCAGTTTCGGGAGAGCGAGCCGGTTTACACCTTGCCTCCGGAGCTATCGCCCGCCGATGCCCGCTTTGGCGAGATGGCGGCCCTGCGCGGCTACACCCTGGCGCCGATTACCGGCGACCTCCTCACCCTGACGCTCTACTGGGAGGCGCTGGGCAGCGCGCGCGAGAGCTACGTGCGCTTTGTGCAGCTCCTCGGCCCCGACGGTCAGATCGTGCAGCGCGGCGACGGCAGCACCGTCCAGGCCGACGGACTGCCGCAGGGCAATAGCTACCCGACGAGCCAGTGGTCGGCCGGCGAAATTGTGGCCGAAACGGTCCAGCTCGACCTCGCGGGCGTGCCGGCCGGCGATTACGAGCTGGCGATCGGCTTTTACCCGCCAGGCGACGCCAGCGCCCGCCTGCCGGTGACGCTCTCTGGCGGCGAGGCCCCGGCCGACCGGCTATTCCGGCTGCCTGTCTCCCTCCCCTGACGCCGGCTCAGCCCAGCGCCGCCACGCCCCGCTCCACGCTATCTTCCGGGCTGACGTTGACCTGCACGTCGGCCAGCCTTCCCTCTTCGTCGATGACGAAGTGGCTGCGGATGATCCCCTCGTAGGTCCGGCCAAAGTTCTTCTTCTCCCCCCAGACGCCGTACGTATCGGCTACCGCATGATCGGCGTCGGAGAGCAGCTCGTAGGGGAACTTCTCTTCCGCCTTCCAGCGGCGCAGCGACTCCGGATCGTCGGGGCTGATGCCCAGGACCGTCGCGCCCGCCGCGTTGATGATCTCCCAGCGATCGCGAAAGCCGCACGCCTGGCGGGTGCAGCCTGGCGTCGCCGCCCGGGGATAGAAGAACAGAATCACCCGCTGTCCCCGGAAATCCGAGAGCCGGACGGTGTCGCCGCTGCTCGAGGTCAGCGCAAAATCTGGAGCCATATCACCTTTCTGTAGCATGCATACCTCCGAGTATTGCCGGGCTGCTTAACCTGACCCGTACACAAATACCATCCCCAACGCCGCCAACTCACCCTACAATGAGGCTACAGGCGCGGTATTGATTCCGCAGGCGGGGTTTTATTCCGGGGCCGGCGGAACTACTTTACCTTCTGGAAGACGGAGGAACAAATGATTAAGAAGGCATTATTCATTATTGGACTCGCCTGCCTGCTTGCGCTACTGCTCGCGCTGCCCGTCGGGGCCTAATACAGCAGTGTGAGCGGACAGCTCCTGCTCAACCCTGGCTCAACCGAGCCCTGGCTCCACGGGGCGACCATTCAAGCTCATCATTCTTGCCATTTGGCTCCCGCCAGCTGGGAATATGCTGGGGGGCAAGTGGTGTTTCCGGGAGACTGGACCATTGATTTCGCCTTATCAGCTCCGGCCGCGGCAACTCATACCTGCGTGGTCGTCAGCTTCAACGACGGTCCGGCAGGGACTCCCGTGAACCAGCAGATTGGCCCGTTCCCGAATGGCGATAGTGAAAGCGGCGCAAAAGGCCCTCTTACCATCTATACCCACACCGGCCCCGCTGCCGTCAGCTTGCAGCAGCTCTCGGCCTCGGCAACCTCCGGATCTCCGGCGCTGATCGCCTTTGGCGTGATGCTGCTCGGCGCGCTCACTGTCGTGGCAGTCCGCCGCTCGCGGGTCTAGTCTGTCGCCTTTCAGATCAGCAGGGTCGCCGGCAATCCGGCGGCTCGTTCATACAGCCAGAGCGATAGCCTGGGCTACGTACGTCGCGTAGGCCTTCATCAAACGCCGCGTGACCGGTCCTGGCTGTCCGTCTCCCACTCCCTCGTCGTCGATCTTCACCACCGGCAGCACGCCCCGCGACGAGCTGCTGAGGAACGCCTCCTCCACGCCGGACACCCTGGCCCGCAGCGGCGCTTCCAGCCGCACCGGAACGGCCAGCTCGCCTGCCAGGCGGAGGACGATCTGCCGGGTGATCCCTTCCAGCACACCTTCGCCGGCCGTCCACAACGCGCCGCCCGCCACTGCGTAGAAGTTGCTGCTGCTCCCTTCCAGCAGCCGGCCCTCGTCGTTACACAACAGATATTCGTGGATCGCCGGACGGTCGGGCAGCGTCTCCCGCCGGGCCAGCACAAAGCCGGCGTCTTTGACCAGCGGATCGCGCCGGCTCAACTGCGGCGCCACCGCTACGCGCACCCCTTCGCGGTAGGCCCGTTCAGGCAGCGGCGTAAAGGGCGCCAGCGTGATCAGCTCGCGGCTCGCGCTGTCCAGCATCGTCGCCGGAGCCGCGAGCACGTCCACACGCACGCGAGCGTCGTCGCCCGGATAAGCCGAACAGACGGCGTGCAGCGCCTGCCGCAGCCGCCGCTGGTCGAGCGTATAAGCCCAGTCCAGCAGGGCCATCGACTGCTGCAGCCGGTCGAGATGGGCCTGCAGCTCGAG
>JAAYYY010000592.1 GCA_012515125.1 Chloroflexota bacterium | reverse complement strand
TGGCGGCGTGTTCCAGCGCCTCCAGCGCCTCGCTCAGCGGGTAAACCGCGTCGATGAGCGGCTCAACCTGCACCTGCCCGGCAGCGAGCAGGCGCAGCGCGGGCGCAAACGGCCCGCAGCGGCTGCCGACCACCGTGATCTCGTTGACGACCAGCGGCGTGAGGTCTACCGCCGCAGCGCCCGCGTAGGTGCTCTTGAGCACCACCGTGCCCAGCGGGCGGACGAGGCGCAGCGCCTCCTGCAGCCCGGCGGCGTTGCCTGTCGTCTCCACCACCAGGTCGAAGGCCGCGTCCGGCGCATCGGATACCAGGCCGGTCTCCAACCCCAGCGCCTGGGGCAGCGCCAGCGAGGCGGCGCGCCGGCCCAAGACGGCGACGTTCGTGCCCGCCAGCGCCAGCACCTGGGCGACGAGCAGCCCCAGCCGGCCCGGCCCGACGACGGCGACCCGCGCGCTGGGCCGCACGGCGATCTGCTCGCGGATGCGCAGCGCGGCGGCGAGCGGCTCGACAAAGACGGCAGCCTCGTCGGGCAGGCCATCGGGCACGGGCAGCAGGTTGTCCAGCGGCAGGGTCGCGTACTCGGCAAAGATGCCGTCGCGGCTGATGCCCAGGGCGGTGCGGTTGGGGCAATGCTCCGGCCCCTGGCTCAGGCAGACCGCGCAGTCGCCGCAGCCGACGTTGATCGTGCCAACGACGCGCTGCCCGACCCGGCCGGCGTCCGGCGCGCTGGCGATTTCGCCGACGAACTCGTGGCCGAGAACGCCCTGCAGCGGGCTGTAGCCACGCACAATCTCCAGGTCGGTAGCGCAGATCCCGGCGAGCCGCACGCGCACCAGCGCCTCGTCCGGCCCAGGCTCCGGGCAGGGCCAATCGGACACGACACGAACCGTTCCATTTTCGACGACAACTGCCTGCACCTGTCACCTCCGCTCCCCGGAATCAGGCGAATGTAACACGCTTCCCCTACGGGCTCAAGCAGCATGTGGCGATGTGGTATAATCCCCGCCATGCGCCGTCTGATTCTGCTTGCTCTCGCCCTCCTCGTGCTGCTGCCCCTGCTCGCCATCGGCTACACCTACATTCAGGGCGGCGCCGATCTGGTCGAGCGCCGGGTCTCGGCTGTGCCGGCCTACGCGCGCAGCTACCTGCGGCGCTTCCGGCCCACGCCCGTGCTACCCACGCCGCCACCCGTCTCTGCGGCGCAGCGCGACGCCCTGCTCAGCGCCCGCCTGCCGACCGTGATTCCCAGCGCCGCGCCGCCCAGCCCGCAGCCGAGCGCGACGCCCCTGCCGCCGCTGCCCACGCTCATGGTCCTGACGCCCGCGCCGAGCGCCACGCCGTCCGCCACCCCCACGGCCTCGGCGACGCCCACGCCGACGCTCACGCCCTACCCGGCAACGCCCATGGCCGAGTCCGCCGAGGTGGAGGGCATCCAGTACCACGCGCAGATGTGGAACAACTGCGGCCCGGCGACGCTGACCATGAACCTGAGCTTCTTCGGCATCTACCAGCACCAGCGCGAGGCCGCCAGCTACCTGAAGCCCAACGGCGACGACAAGAACGTCAGCCCGGAGCAGATGCTGGCCTACGCGGCGCAGAAGGGGCTGGAGGGCGTCGTGCGCATGGGCGGCGACATGGACCTGCTGCGGCGCTTCCTGAGCAACGGCATTCCCGTCATCGTGGAGACGTGGATCAAGCCGGAGGATCACGGCGGCATGGGCCACTACCGGCTGATTACCTCCTTTGACGGCGGCACCTTCATCGCCCAGGACTCCTATTTTGGGCCCGACCGTCTGCTCTATGCGGCGGAGCTGGACCTGGGATGGCGCGTCTTTAACCGCAAGTTCATCGTGCTCTTCGAGCCGGAGGACGAAGAGCTGGTGATGGCCCTGCTCGGCCCGCTGGCGGACGAGTCCACGATGCTGGAGCTGGCGCTGGAACGGGCGCAGGAAGAGGCCGCCGAAGACCCGGACGACGCCTTCGCCTGGTTCAACCTGGGCACGGTCTACACCCGGCTGGGCGAGACGGAGCTGGCAGTCGGCGCGTTCGACGAGGCCCGGCGCATCGGGCTGCCGCTGCGCATGCTCTGGTACCAGTTCGAGCCGTTTGAGGCCTATCTCGACGCCGGGCGCTACGACGACGTGGTTCAGCTCGGCTATGCCACCGCCTACTCGGCGAGCGGGCACGAAGAGGCTTATTTCTACGAGGGGCTGGGCTATCTGGGTAAGGGCATGGAAGATATGGCGGTGAGCCGCTGGCAGCAGGCGCTGGAATACAACCCGAATTTCGAGCCGGCGACGGGCGCACTGGAAGCGTTGGCAGCCGGCTCATAACGGAGCGCGCCTGCCATTCTGGCAGGCAGCATCCCTGCCCGCATCTTCCGGCGGGAATACCGCTCTACGGCGTCGGGCTGGGTTCTGGCGTGGGCGTGCCTTCGGGCAGCGGCGGGCCGGCAAGCTGCTCCCAGACAGCTTCGAGACGCTCGACGCCGGGAGCCAGCGCGGCGGGCGGCTCCCCATCCCAGACCGCTTCGGCCATGCCGGACGCGGTGCGCACCAGCAGCATAGAGCTGGCTTCGGCGGCGGTGTAGCCACCGACGCCGGGCGCCAGCGCGCCGCTCTCTTCCAGCGTCGCCGTCAGGCTGAGCACCGTTCCGGCCTGCAGCGAGAGCGAATCGGGCTCCGCTGAGCCGGCGGCCTCAAAGAGAGCCGTGTCGTCCATCAGCAGGAGCAGCCGCCCATCGTCCGGCTGCTCGTAGACGATCATCGTCTCCAGGGGGATTTCCGAGGGCGGCGGCGCGATCTCGTCACCGGCGAAAAGGGGCGCAAGCTGCGCGTCCAGGGCCGCGTACAGCGGCAATAGCGCGGGCGGCAGGGCGAACGCCGGGCAGCTAATGGTCGCCGTCACGCTCTCCCCTTCGGCCCCAGGTCGCAGATAGAGCGTTTCCAGCGGCGCGCCGGGGCAGGTGACGCTGTATTCCCCGGCAACCACCGTCTCAGGGCCGGGCAGCGCGGGCGGCTCTGCCTGTTCCGGCCCGGCGACCTCCGGGTCGGTGGCGCGCCAGCGGTACAGCTCTCCGGCGGCAGTATAGGCGATGGTGTGGGCGACCTGGTAGGGAGAGGCGCTGCGCCGCAGCCCCACGACGGCGCCGGCGGGCCAGTGCGGGCCTAACGTGATGGCCAGGTAGTTCTCGACACTCGCCAGCATCACCGGGTCCTGCAGCCAGCCCTCAGCCTCGTCGCCGCTGAGCGGCAGGCGGTAGGAGAACTGCACGCAGCCGGTGCAGCCCTCGGGCAGCGGCGCCAGCTCCAGCTCTGGCAGCGCCGACTGCAGATCGACGAGCACGCCGCCCTGATTCTGGAGCGTCGCCGCGATGCCCGCCGCCTCGTCCACCACGGTCACGGTGCCGGCGACGTTGGCTTCCAGCCGCCGGTCGAGCCCCAGCGCGGGGACGGTATAGCGCAGCTCGACAAGCTGCTGCTGCAGGTCGGCCGTCGATTCGGGGCGCGCCGTAGGCGCCACGGTCGGCGTCGCCGTGGGCTGCCGGCTGTCCCGCGTCGGCGACGGGTAAAGGGTCGGCAGGACAAACTCGGTCGGGGCCGGCCGGGCGGCTGCCGTCGCGGGGGTGGCGCTGCCGCCAGCAGGTTCGTCGGCGCAGGCGGCGAGGCCAAGCAGCACGAGGGCCAGCATGGGGAAGAAGAAATGCCGCAGCGTGATCATCTACGCAGTCTCCAGCGCGTGCTTCTCCCAGGCGACGAGCAGCGGCACGGCGCCGAAAATGGAGCTGTAGGTGCCGCTGATCAGGCCGATGAACAGCACGGCGATGAAATGGCGGATAGAAGCGCCGCCAAACAGCAGGATGGCGGCGAGGACGAACATAGCATTGAGCTGCGTCGCCAGGGAGCGGTGGATCGTCTCCAGAACGGAGCGGTTCGCCAGCGTCTCAAAATCCTCCAGCGGCCGCTTGCCGATATTCTCGCGGATGCGGTCGAAGACGACGATCGTGTCCTGCAGGCTGAAGCCGGCGACGGTGAGCACGGCGGTCAGGAAGAGCGCGTCCACCTCCCAGCCGAAAAGCAGCCCGGCGATGGCGATGAAGCCGAAGATGATGGCGATGTCGTGCAGCATGGCGATGACGGCGGTCGCGCCGTAGCGGAAGGGGTGCGGCACCTGCCGGAAGCTGATCATGATGTAGACGAGGATGATGACGGCGGCGACGAGAACGGCGATGAAGGCGGCGCGGGTGACCTCGGCGCCGACCGACGGGCTGACCGTCTGCACCTGGGTCGAGTCGGGCACTAGCGGCGCCAGATCCTCCTCCAGCGCCGTGAGAATGGCGCGCGACTCCTCCGGCTGCAGGAACTCGGTGCGGATCTGCCAGGCGTTTTCCAGACCCTGCCCGCCCAGCGAGGTGACGATGGGATTGCCGATGCCCAGGCTGGTGAATAGCTCGCGCAGCTCGTCTTCACTCACCGGCTCGGCAAACTGGACCTCAAAGCGGGTGCCGCTCTGGAAATCGACGCCGACGAGGAAAGGGCGCCCCGTGCGCACGGTGGAGATGATCATGGCGACGATACCCGCGCCGACGAGGAGCGCCGAGAAGAGGAAGTAATAGCGGCGGCGTTGCACGAACTGGAACATGCTAGACTCCCAGAAGCCAGCGCCGGTCGCGCAGCCAATCGGTCGCCTGGTTCACGATCAGACCGACAAAGGTGCGCGTGACGATAACGGCCGTGAACATGCTGATCAGCACGCCGATCACCAGGGTGATGGCAAAACCCTGGACGCTGCTGGCGCCAAAGTTGCGCCCGAAAGCCCAGAGAATGAGGCAGATGACCATCGTGGCGAGGTTGCTATCGCGGATGGAGGTCCAGGCGCGGCTGAAGCCGGTGCGGACGGCGTGACGCGGCGAGCTTCCGGCGCGCAGCTCTTCCTTCATGCGCTCGAAGACGAGGATGTTGGCGTCCACCGCCATTCCCGTGGAAAGCAGGAAGCCGGCGATTGCCGGCAGCGTCAGCGTCACCCCCAGCCACTCGAAAACGGCGACGTTGAGCAGGGCGTAAATGAGCAGCGCCAAGTCGGCCAGCAGACCGGGCAGCCGGTAGTAAATGAGCATGAAAAGCAGGACGACGAGCACGCCGATGGCGCCGGCCCGGATGCTGTCCTGGATGGATTGCTCGCCCAGCGTGGCGCCGATCTGCCGCGTGCTGTCCACGCGCAGCGGGATGGGCAGCCGCCCGAAGCGCAGTTGCAGCGCCAGCGTTTGCGCTTCCTCCAGCGTGAACTGGCCCTCGATGACGCCCGCATCGCTGATGGCAGCCTGGATGCGCGGGCTGGAGATGACCTGCTTGTCGAGCACGATCGTCAGAAAGCGCCCCAGGTTGGCTGCCGTGTGCGCGCCGAGCAGCTCGGCCCCTTCGGGCGTCATCTCGAAGCTGACCAGGGCGCGGCTCACCTCGTCCAGCCGCGCGTCGGCATTGCGCAGCTCGGCGCCCGTGAGCACCGTGGGGAAGGTGGGCGCCGGCTCGGCTCCCTCGACCTCGCAGGGGGACGGCGCGCCTTCATTCAGCGACGTGCGCACGCAGAGGCCGACCGGCAGAGGCTGGTCGCCGCTGTCCACGAACTCCAGCAGGGCCGTCTCCTGGATCAGCTCGATGGCCTCGTCCACGTTGTCAATGCCCGGTAGCTCGACGAGGATGCGCCGCTCGCCCTCAACCTGCACCAGCGGCTCGCTGACGCCCAGCGCGTTGACGCGCTGGCTGATGATCTGGCGGGCTGCCGTCATATCGTCGGCGCTGACCGCCTGATCCTCGGGCACGTCGGCGGCAAGCAGCACCTGCAGGCCGCCCTGCAGGTCCAGTCCCAGCCGCACGGGATAGCCGGGGTTACGAAGCAGCCAGACCGCCGCCGCCACCAGGGCGGCAATCAGCAGCAGCCACCACCAGTCTCTTCGCTCGCCCGATTCCTGTTTCTGCAATCGCTTCCCTCTCCTTTTCCGGCAAGCCGCCGCACCGGCAAGGGGCCGGGCGGCAGCGCGGCGTTACTATACCACTTTCTGCCAGAAATAAAGAACGCCGCAACCGGGAGGTCACGGCGTTCTGCGGCAGGCAACCGCGTGGGAAGCAACAATCAGGAGACGGACGGCTCGATGCGATAGTCCGTGGTCAGCCGCGCGCCGGAGCGCTCGACCATGATGCTTGCCGAGCAGTACGTCTCGTGGGAAAGGGCGATGGCCCGCTCCACGGCCTCAGTATCGACGCCTTCGCCCTTAACAATGTACGTCACGTTGACGTCTGTGTAGACCATTGGGTAGTCAGCGGCGCGCGTGCCGCAGACGGCGACTTCCAGACCGGTAAAGGGCTGGCGCATCTTCTGGAGGATGTTGACCACGTCCATGGCGGTGCAGCCGGCGACGCCCGCCAGGAGCAGCTCCATGGGGCTGCCGCCGGACGGGCCGCCCACGTCCAGCCGGTAACCCGAACCCAGCTCCGAGCTAAAACTCAGCCCGTCGCCCTTCCACACTACTTTTGCTTCTTTGATTTCACTCATGTTTTCACTCTGGCAATCAAATCGAGCAGGTCGTCGATGACGGCCCCGGTATCCTGCCCGCCGCTCTCGTTGAGCAGGCAATCTTTGGCATAGGCGCGCACGAAGAGGTGGGTCGCGTTGCCCACGGCAGCGTGCACGGCATTCAGCTGCTGGACAATCTCGCGGCAGTCGCGGTCTTCTTCCAGCATGCGCTGGATGCCGCGCACCTGCCCCTCGATACGGCGCAGCCGCTTCTGGAGGTCATCTTTCACTTCCTGCGAATGAACGTTCATCTTCCCTCGTTTCTACTCCAGGCAGACGGACCGCCTGCCTAACAGCCGCCCACTCAGGTGAAGGGGCTGCGCGGCGGTGGCGCGCTCTGCCGCGCCGGGCCACCGCTCGTCACGGCAACGGCGCCGATGCGCTTGCGCGTCTGGTCGCTACCACACGCCGGACAGATCTGCGTCTCGCCCGATTGGGACATGCGCAGCTCTTTCTCAAAGGACTCACCACAGTCCTGACATCCATACTGATATCGGGGCATCGTTACTCCTGCCTCTCCTGCTACGATGTTAGATACGGTAGGGGAGTATAGTATTGAGATCGTGAATTGTCAAATTGCCGGCGATCTAATGGGCATTCAACCGGCGCGGGTCATAATAGAGAGTCAGCTTCAAGGAAAAGAGCCGAGGTATGCCTATGTCTGGCGTTGCCACAGAAATCGCCATTGTCCTGCTGCTCATCCTGCTCAACGGCCTCTTCGCCATGGCCGAGATTGCCGTCGTCTCGGCGCGGCGGGTGCGCCTGCAGCAGATGGCTATCGGCGGCGACCGGGGAGCGCAGGTCGCCCTGCAGATGGCCCAATCGCCCAATCGCTTCCTTTCCACCGTGCAGGTGGGCATTACGCTCGTCGGCATCTTCGCCGGCGCCTATGGCGGCGCCCGGATAGCAGAGCCGCTGGCCGAGACGCTCGCGGAGGTATCCTGGCTGGCCCCTTATGCCGAAGGCATCAGCCTCTTCATCGTCGTCGGCGCCATCACGTTCCTCTCCGTGGTCATCGGCGAGCTGGTGCCCAAACGTATCGGCCTGAACAGCGCCGAGCGGATTGCCGCGCGCGTCGCCCGGCCGATGCAGACACTCTCCGTGCTGGCGACGCCGGTCGTGCGCACCCTGAGCCTGGCGACCGAAGGCGTGCTCAATCTGCTGGGCATCGAGTCGTCCACCGAGGAGGAAGTGAGCGAGGAGGAGATTCGCGTGCTGGTGGAGCAGAGCGCCCGGGCGGGCATTATCGAGGAGGCCGAGCGCGAGATGGTGGAGAGCGTCTTCCGGCTCAACGATCGCCCGCTGGAGGCGATGATGACCCCGCGCCCGGAGATCGTCTGGCTGGACGTCAACGCGCCGGAGGAAGAAAACCGGCGGATCATCATGGAAGCCGAACACTCCCGCTTTCCGGTCTGTGACGGCAGCCTGGACCGCGTGCTCGGCGTCGTGCGCGCCAAAGACCTGCTCTCCGACTGTATCGGCGGCCGGCCGCTGGACCTGCAGGGGGCGATGATCGAGCCGCTTTATTTCCCGGAGACGATGCGCACGCTGCGCGCGCTGGAGCCGTTCAAGCAGTCCGGCAGCCACCTGGCCTTTGTCGTGGACGAGTACGGCGGCATCGACGGGCTGATCACCCTGATAGACATCCTGGAGGCCATCGTCGGCGATATTCCCACCGAAGAGGAGATTGTCGAGCCGCC
>JAAYYY010000591.1 GCA_012515125.1 Chloroflexota bacterium | reverse complement strand
CTGGCTGACGATATAGTCGCGGGCCGCGCGGTCCACCTGCCAGCCGGGCACGCCGGGCCGTAGGGCCGCCTCGCCGGCTCTGATGGCGCCAAGGACGACGTCGAAGGCGCGCTGCACGTCTTCCGGCGCCTCCGTCTCCCCCTCGTCCAGCACATACCACATGCGCTGCAAATCGGAGCAGTAGCCGTTCTGCTTTACGCCGAGGTCCATGTGCAGCGTATGCCCGCGCTGCAGGACGACATCGCCCGGCGCGGCGTGGCCAACGGCCGAATCCGGCCCGCAGGTGACGATGGGGTTATAGGGCCGGTCCCAGGCATAGCCGAGCCCGCGCGAATCGATTTGCTCGTGGACAAAGTCGGCAATCTGCCGCTGGCTCATGCCCGGCTGCACAAAGCGCTCCACTTCCTCAAACAGCGCTTCGGTGGTGGCGATGGCCTGGCGGATGCGCTCGACTTCCCTCTCGCTCTTGCGCCCGCGCAGGGCGGCGATGATGCGCTCGGCGGAGATGAAACGCTCGCCGTATGGCGTATCCTTGAGCAGCCGGCGCAGCGAAAGATACATCCCGGTGGACAACCCATCGGCGGCGACGTCGTTCTCCGAGTAGTTGACGGCGATCTGCTGCGGGTCCAGCTCCGCAAGCTTCTGCCGCAGCGGCTCGCCGATGCCCTCATGATAGCCGACGACGTCGCCGTAAGTCTCCAGGCGGCGCACATTTTCCGCGTCGAAATGGCCGACGACGGCGACGCGCTCTCCCTTCCGGCCGAGCAGCAGCGCCGACTTCCAGGTCAGATCCACGTCGAGAATCAGGTCGAGCGCCGGGTCGGGCGAGAGCGACGTTTCGCGGACGAAGGTCAGCCAGAGATCTACACCCAGCTCCCGCAGGATGTCGATAGCCTGGCTCACTTTTTCCTGCACCAGCAGCTTGTTATCGTCCATAAGTTGTTCCCTTTCAGATGTTGTGCGGTCCGGGAGGGCGGCTTCTAGCAGGGCCTGGGGCGCCCACAGTGCCTGCAGTGCCTACAGACGGGAAAGAATCTCTGGACCGTCGCGGGTGATAGCGATTGTATGCTCGAACTGGGCCGACAGCGTCCGGTCCTTAGTGACGACCGTCCAGCCGTCCTCGAGGATTTCCCATTCGGGTCCGCCGACGTTGATCATCGGCTCGATGGTGAAGACCATGCCGGGCCGCAGGCGGATGCCACGCCCGGCCGGGCCCAGATGGGAGACGCTGGGCGGCTCGTGCAGGCTGCGGCCCACGCCGTGCCCGCCCCACTCGCGCACCACGCTATAGCCGTGCGCTTCCGCGTGGGCCTGGATGGCGGCGCCGATATTGCCGATGCGCGCGCCGGGCTGGGCCGCCTCAATGCCCAGGTAAAGACATTCTCGGGTCACGTCCAGGAGGCGCTGCACGCGTGGCGCCACGTTGCCCACCGGATAGGTCACGCAGGCGTCGCCGCACCAGCCGTCCAGACGCACGCCGATATCCACGCCAATAATGTCGCCTTCGTGCAGCCGGCGGCGATCCGGCAGGCCGTGGCAAATCTCCTCGTTGACAGAGGCGCAGATTGTACCGGGGAAGGGCGGCTGGGTAGGGGGATTACCGCGATAGCCTTTGTACAGCGGTTCCGCCCCCCGGCCGGTGATGAAATCGGTGACCATGTCGTCGAGGTCAGACAGGCGTGCGCCGGGCTTGATTTCCTTTTCCAGCAAGACGAAACATTCTGCAACCAGACGGTTGGCCTCGCGCAGCGCCGCTATCTGGCTGTCTGATTTCAGCTTAATCGCCATGTTATTCGTCACCAACGATGGCCTCGTAGAGAGCCTGGAGATCCTCGTCGTCCTCAAAATGGATGACCAGCCGGCCGCCGCGCGCGCGTTTTTCCAGGTTCACGCGCGTGCCCAACGACTGCTGGAAGCGCGACTCCAGCCAGATCCACTCGGCCGGGGGCCTCGCCCGCCGCCGGGGTTGCGGCATCACGCCCTCCTTGAGCTTCTGAACCCGTTCTTCTGTCTGGCGGACGCTCAGACCCTGTTTCAGGATCTGCTGCAGGATGGCGAGCTGCGCCTCCGGCGTGGGCAGCGCCGCCAGCGTGCGGGCATGGCTGCCGCTGATTTCGCCGTCGATGACGGCCTGCTGCACCCTGGCGGGCAGGTCGAGCAGCCGCAGCGCGTTGGCCACGGTAGGTCGGCTCTTGCCGACGCGCCGGGCCACCGCCTCCTGCGTCAGCCCAAACTCCTCGACGAGCTGCTGGTAAGCCGCGGCCTCTTCCAGCGGATTGAGATCGGCGCGCTGGATATTCTCGATCAGGGCGATCTCCAGCATTGTCTGTGGCGTGGCCTGCTTGACCACGACGGGCAGCTCTTCCAGACCGACATTTTGTGCGGCCCGCCAGCGCCGTTCCCCGGCAATCAGCGTGTACTGGCCATCCCCATCCTCATGGACGATCAGCGGCTGGATGAGGCCGTGTTCGGTGATGGACTCGGCCAGCTCCTGCAGCGCCGCCTCGTCCATCTGGCTGCGCGGTTGGTGAGGGTTCGGGCGGATCGACCCGGTGGCGACCATGCGCAGGCCACCTCCGGCCGTAGTCTGATCTGGCTGCTCGCCTTCTTCGCCAGTGGGAATCAGGGCGCCCAGTCCGCGCCCAAGCCCGCGTCGTTTGCTCATGGTCGCTTTTCCTTTGCCGGCAACATCACGCCGTCGCCGCGCACCAGCTCGCTGGTCAGTACCTGATAGGCGAGGGCTCCCGGCGACGTGGGCGCGTAGGTATTAATCGGCTGCCCATAGCTCGGCGCTTCGCTGAGGCGCACGTTGCGGGGAATGATGGTGCGAAAGACCTTGCCCGGAAAGTGGGAGCGGACCTCTTCCACCACCTGCCGGCTCAGGTTGGTGCGGCTGTCGTACATCGTCATCAACATGCCGCGCACCTGCAGATCGTGATTGAGGTAGCGGCGCACCATATCCAGCGTGTGCATTAGCTGTGATAAACCTTCCAGAGCAAGGTATTCGCACTGGATAGGAATCAGCACGCCGTCGCGCGCCGCCGTCAGGGCGTTGATGGTCAGCACGCTCAGGCTCGGCGGGCAGTCGATCAGGATGTAATCGTACCGGTCATCAGCAGCCTGCAGGGCCTGCTGTAGCCGGAACTCACGCGCCATCTCGTTGACCAGCTCGACCTCTGCGCCGGAGAGCGCCGGATTGGCCGGCAATAAGAAGAGGTTCGACGTGCCGTTCGCCGGGAGCACGATCTCTTCCAGCCCTGCCGATTGCAGGAGCAGGTCGTAGGTCGATTTTTCCACGCCGCTCTTGTCGATGCCCAGACCGGATGTGGCGTTGGCCTGTGGATCGAGATCGACGATGAGCACGCGCAGCCCGCCCGCCGCCATATACGCGCCAATGTTGATCACGCTTGTGGTCTTGCCCACGCCGCCTTTCTGATTGACAACTGCGTAGATCTTCATGGCTTTTGCCGACTCACGGCTGGAGGATCGCCGCCAGATGGGCGATCTTCGCGTCCAGGCCCGTTTGCGTCACCGACTCGGCAGCAATCTCGTTGGCGAAGGTCGCCGCTTCCCAGGGATTGCCGCGCGTCTGCAAGAGGCGCACAAGAAACGCCGCCGCAAAAATATCGCCGGCTCCCGTCAGGTCCTGGGCGGCGACGACCGGAGCCGGAAACGTGCGCACCTCGTCGCCCAGAAAGACGGTGCAGCCCGCCGGGCCTCTGGTCAGGACCAGCAGCCGTGCGTACTGGCGGCAGACTTCCAGATAGGCAGCGTCGGGCAGATCTTCCTCACTCATGATGACGGCTGCCGCCAGGGGCAACACCGCTTCGGCTGCGTGCCAGCGCGTGGGCCAGACACGGCCCGTCTCATCCCGGCGCCGCAGCCAGCCCTGCGGCGTCAGCCCGACCAGGCTGTTCGTGAAGAGGCGAATGATCTCCGGGTCAACCTCGCCGGCAACTGGAGCCAGATGGACGATAGCGCTGCGGCGCCACGCTGCCGGTATGTCGTCCGCTCCCAGCGGGGCAGCCAGCCCGTAGAGCCACTGCTGCCGGCCAGAGCCGTTGTACTGGTTGGCAAAGGTGGTCGTCTGCTGCGCCGGGACGTGGTGGACCGTAATTCCCGGCAGCGCTGCCTCCAGGTCATACTCTTTCCGGGCGCTCGTGACGATAGCCGTGCGGCAGCCGAGGATTTGCGCCGCCCGGCCGGCATAGGCCACTGTGCCGCCAACCGCCGGTCCGGTCGCCGTCTGGTCGTGGGTGATATGCCCGATGGCGAGATAATCAAACTGGCCCATCAGGCAGGATTTTAACATATGGGCCGGGCCGTGGCGAAAAGGGGAGCACTTGCCCGGCCGCGATGTGGGCTTGCCAACGTGTCCCGTACCCGGTAATCTAGATCGCCATGGCTAGGAAGTTGTTCAGGCAGAAACCATTGCTAACCGTGCCGCAGATTCTAATTCTGCTTGCCGTGATCGCCGGCCTCTTCATCGCGCTTGACCTGAACCGCCGCGCTCAGCTGGGGCGGCTGGCCGGAGCGGGGGAAGCGGAGCTGCGGGAGGAAATCCAGGCAGAAGAGACACGCCAGATCGAGCTGCAGGCCACCGCAACTTATGTCAATAGCGAGCATTACGTGGAAGCGTACGCCCGTGAGGAGGGAGGCTACGTGCTTCCGGGCGAGAGGCGCGTAGTGCCGCTGATTGTGGAGGGGACGCCTGTGCCCGCGCCGACGCCGGCGCCCACGCCCGATCCCGCCGCGTCGGCACACCCGTGGCAGGCCTGGTGGCGGCTGCTCACCGACGCGCCTCTGCCACGGCCCTGAGCCAGCCTGACCCCCACGCCGGCAGGCCGGGAAGGCCACTGTACCATAGCATAGCACGGAAGGTCCACGGGGAGCTCATCCCGCCTCTTACTTTGGTCCTGTCAGGCCCCATTTTTGGGCCTGAAATACACTTGAGGGGACTACTGTACTAGGGGTAGCGGTTGCGTCTCTTTCTGTCCCTATGCTAACATATTTCCCGACGAGAGGTTTACATATAATAGTCATCCTTCTAACAGGGTTTAGGCTGCCGGGAGCGACCGCTCCTGTCTGATGATCTTTCTCGTGCCAGCAGACACGGCGCCACCACATACAAGGAAAAACGACTATGAGCCGACGTGTTTTGGCTATTCTACTACTCATAGGCGGTCTCTTAATCCTTGGGCTGATTGCCATTCTCTATCTATCCGGAGCGTTGGGCGGGGACGTCGAGGTTCTGGACGAAACATCGGCGCCTGGCGCTGAGGTAGAGGTTGCAGAGGGCACACCGCCCCCCGATCAGATACCGTCACCGGGAGGCGCAGGGCCTGGCGAGGCGCCACAGCTCATCGAAGTGGTCGTCTCCCTCCAGACCGTGCCCCGTGGCTGGCAGATGACGGAGGACGAGCTGGCTATCGACCTGCGGCGCGCCGAAGAGGTGAGCAGCAACGTCATCACCAGTATCGATGACGCGCTCGGGCTCTACGCGCGGACCGACATCTTCCAGGGCGAGACGCTGACGTTCGACTCGCTCATTGGCGATCCCACGCTGATCGGCATTGAGGAATACGGGCCCTCATCGCTCATTCCCGAAGGGTATGTCGCCCAGGCTGTGCCGATGGACCGGCTTTCCAGCGTGGCTTACGGTCTGGCCGAGGGTGATTACGTCGACGTGATGGCCACTTTCCTCATCTACGAAATCGACGAGGAGTTCCAGACACTCCTGGAGAACAGCGCCACGTTTGTGCTGCAGAGCGTAACGCCAGGGGGAGAAGAAGGGGAGGAAGCGCAGGTTGCCGAGACGCTCCTCATCCTCGATCCCTTCGGTCGTTTCGAGACGCTGCCCAACGGCGACCTGGCTCTGATTACGCCCTCGGAAGAGCAGCGCCCGGTGCAGGTCTCGTTTGTGCTGCAGGGGGCGAAAGTGGTCCAGGTAGGGCCCTACTTCCCACCGGCAGCCGTCGCCGTGCCGACGTCGACGCCGACGCCAGACCCGAACGCGACGCCGACTCCCGAAGCGGGCCTCGTGCCTACGCCAACGCCGCCTCCTCCTGACGTGCTGCTGCTGGCGATGACCCCCCAGCAGCAGCTCGTCATGAAATACGCTGTGGAGAGCGCCGCCAACATCGATTTTGCCCTGCGCGGCCCCGAGGACGGGCAGGTTTATGCCGTCGAAAACGTGGACCTGAACTACTTCCTACGGCGCTTCAACATCGAGCCGCCCATCGACTACGGTTACACCGTCAGCCCTGTCTTCGCCACTGTGACGCCTGCGCCGCCGGCGCCGGAAGAGACGCAGCAGGGCGGCGAGTAACAGCGGGAGAACGTCATGCGCGCACGAACTTTTCTTTTGCTTTTCCTGGTTCTCTTACTCATCGCCGCCGGCGTGGTGGCCTTCCTGGTCCTCTCTGGCGACGATGTCGTCGGCTCGCTGCTTGGCCGTGGAGAGGCCGAAGTGGCCCAGACGACGCCCGAACCCAGCGAGCCGGGCTTGCCCCCGCCCACGCCGACGCCGGAGTTCAACTTTGTGCCGGTGCTCGTGGCGAACATGCCCCTGCCGGCCGGCACGCGTATCGAGGCCGACTTCGTCCGCGTCGAGATGCGCCCCGACGACAACGTCGCCGTTCGCGCCGGCTACATCTTCACCGATCCCGAAGATGTCGTCGGACGGATCACGCGCACGAAAGTCGATCAGGGACAGGAGATCCTCGATTCGATGCTCGCCCTGAGCACAGTTGATCTGGCTTCTATGGGTTCCGATCTCGCCCTTTACGTCAATCAGGGGAACGTGGCGATTGCCTTCCCGATTGACCGGTACAGCGGTGCGGCCTATGCGCTTCGCCCGGGCGATACGGTAGACGTGCTGGCTACGATCGGCGTGATCGACATCGACCCCGACTTCAAAACGGCACTACCCAACTTCTACCGGCCGGTCAGCGAGATACTTCTGCAGGAAGGGGGCGAATTCCTGCTGAATCAGGGCGTCGAGGGGCGGCTGGAGCTGATTCCAGGTGTCAACCTTGTGGCGACGATCAGCCCTCGCGGCTCGCTGAGCTGGGATGGCAGTACTCTGCTACAGATCCCCCGGCGAGTCACGCAGCTCACGGTCCAGCAGGCCGAAGTGCTCTGGATGGGAACCTGGGTTGAACCTGGCAACCTCAATCCGGACGAAGTAGACCCGGCGGCAGCCGGACAGCCGCCAGTGCCGGAAGGACAGCCGGGTGTGCCTCTGCCGACGCCGACGCCCCTGTTCATGCGCTCCGAGCAATTCCCCGACGTAGTTATTCTGAGCCTCTCCCTGCAGGATGCGCTGACCCTGAAATGGGCGATGGACCGCGGCGTGCGCATGGATCTGGCCCTCCGCGCTCAGGGCGACACCAGCGATCACAGCACGGTGAGCATCAGCCTGCCTCAGCTCGTGGAGCAGGGCGGCCTGACCATCCCCGAGCCGCTGGAGTTTGACCTCATCCCGCGCGCCGACGAAGTGGAACCCGTGACGCTGCCAACGCCAGGACCCTGATAGCAACCTGAGAACGAGTCGTATCAAAAGGCCTCCGCCAAAGCGACGGAGGCCTTTTTGTTTGAAGGTAGGCATAGGGACCGGGAGCTAATCGGGCGTGACCCAGAGCTGCTTTGTCAGCTCGACGCCGAGCACCACCTCGTCGCGCCCCACCCGCAGGCGCATCGGCCCGTTAAAAGGCGCCCGCCCGACGATGGTAAACGTCTGCCCTGGAACCAGCTCCAGGCTGTGGAAATAGCGCAATCGCTCCGGGTCGTGCGTGCGCACGCGGCTGATCACACCTGACGTGCCCACGCCCAGGTTAATCATGGCGATATCGTCAACCTCGGGCAGCTCCCCCTGGGCATTGGGGATAGGCTCGCCGTGCGGGCAGCGCTCCGGTTCCCCGGTCATCTCGGCCATCCGCGCCGTCAGCGCGTCATTCAGCCCCTGCCCGAGCTGATCCGCGTGTTCGTGCGCCTCGTCCCAGGAGAAGCCCATCACCTGGACCAGAAACACCTCCAGAATGCGGTGGCGGCGAAGCTCGCGTAGCGCCTCCCGCCGGCCCAGCTCGGTCAGCTCGACGCCCTGATAGGGAACGTGTTTGACGAGCCCGTCACTCTTGAGGCGTTTTAACATGCGCGGCACTGCAGGCGCCGAGACGCCGAGCCGCTCGGCCAGGCTGGTGGTGCTGACTGTGGGCTCGTCTTCCTGCAGGCGGTAGATCTCCGCCAGATATTCACGCATGGCGGCGCTGGGCTTCATGGTCTTCTCCGGGCTGGATGGGAGGTACGTTGCCTCGTTATCATAACGTCGGGTAGAAGGGCAGGCAAAACGGATGGGCGGTCAGCGCTGCGTTTCCAGATCGGCGATGGTCTGCTCGATCAGGGCAACCAGCTCGCCCAGGAGCACTGCGTCGAAGCGGAAGTCGATGCCCGCCAGCTCGAACAGCTCCGGCAGCGTGCGCGTGCCGCCTGCAGCGAGCGCCTGCCGGTAGGCTGCCAGCGCCCCCCGGGGATCCGCGAGGCTGTTGCGCCAGATCTGCAGCGCCCCCACCTGCGCAATGCCGTACTCGACGTAGTAGAAGGGATCGGTGAAGATGTGTAGCTTGCGGTGCCAGCCGGTCTCGCGCGCGTCTTCAAAGCCGCTCCAATCGGTGACGGGCATGAACTTCTGCCATAGCTCGTCCCAGGCCATGTCCAGGTTGGCCGGCTCGCTCGCCTCGGCCACGTGCGTGTAGACCCAGTGCTGGAAGGCGTCCACAACTGCCATGTAGGGCAAGAAGAGGAGAATCCCTTCCAGATGCTCGATGCGCGCTCGCGCGGCCTCGCTCTGGCTGTAGAAGCCGCCTTTGTCGCGCGTCAGATAGGGCGCAGCCAGCAGCTCCATCGCCATGGAGGCCACTTCGTTAAACTCCATCGGCGTCGCCGTCTCCCAGATCAGCGGCATCTCTAGCTTGGCGAAGGCGTGGAACGCGTGACCCGCTTCGTGGAGCATCGTCTGCAGGTCGTCATGCGTGCCCGTGCCGTTCATGAAGATGAAGGGCCACCGCCGCAGGGGAAGCGTGCTGCAGTAGCCGCCGAGCTGTTTGCCCGGACGCGTCTCCAGATCCAGCAGCCCTTCGTCGACCATCGTCCTGAAGGCGCTGCCCAGCGCCGGATCGACCTGGTCGAATATCGACTGGACGCCCGCAGTCAGCTCAGCCGTCTCCCGGTAAGGCTGCAGGGGCTCCACTGCCCCGGGCTCCACGCGCAGGTCCCACGGGCGAAGGCTGTCCAGGCTCAGGCGCCGGCAGCGGCGCAGGAGCACGCGCCGGGCTGCGGGCACGACAACTTCGGCAATCGCCTCGTGGAAAGTGAAGCAATCTTCTGGCGAATAGTCAAAACGGCCCCGGTCGCGGAAGGCGTAAGCCCGGTAATCGGGCAGGCCGGCATTTTGGGCAACGTCCGTGCGCAGCGCCAGCGCGTCGGTGTAGATCTGGTTGAGCTGTTCGCGCTGGGACAGCCATAGGGCCATCATGGCCCGCCACGCCCGCTCGCGCAGCGCGCGGTCCGGCTGCACGAGCATGGCGTCGAGCTGGCTGAGATTCATCTCTTCGCCCTCGTCCCAGGTCGTCTTCAGCCCGCCGGTGATCCTGTCGTAATTGTTGACCAGCTTTTGCAGGCGTGTGATCAGGGGAATGTTGGCCTCGCGGAAGAGATCAACCTCGTTGCGCAGATTGCGCAGCGGCACCACCATCCGGGGATCGTGCACCTCGACCTGCAGCAGCCGTTCCTTCAACGCCTGCTCGGCGCGCATCGCCTGGGGATAGACATCGTTGACGACGCTGAGGAAAGCCTGCTCGCGGGCCGCATTGGTGGTGTCCTGCGATTTCTCAATGTTGATCCAGGTGATCGCTTCCCGCACGACGCGCGACAGGTGCGACCATTGTTCCAGCCAGGGCCCAACTGTCTCTGGCTCAAGCGCCTGCGCCTGCAATGCCTCATAATAGGGTGCAAACGTCTCCCATCGAGTTGCATCCAGCCCGTCAATTGTCTCCGGCAGCGGGGGCAACGCCATACTTCAATTCCTGCTTCTCAGCCTCGGATCAGCTCCTGATCCCGGCGCAATAATAAAAAAAGCTCCTGCCATCGGCAAGAGCTTGCAGCAGGAGCGACTGTTATTTCTAAAGGCGACGACCGGATTCGAACCGGTGATGGGGGTTTTGCAGACCCCTGCCTTACCACTTGGCCACGTCGCCAAACGCCACCGGCAGGCTCTGGGCCTGCCGGTTTTCAGTAGAGCGGGCGATGAGATTCGAACTCACGACCTTCTCCTTGGCAAGGAGACGTTCTACCACTGAACTACACCCGCAGGTCGATACATATTGTATCAGATTTTTAAGTAGATGCCAGGACCCAGACTCGAACTGGGGACACCTGCATTTTCAGTGCAGTGCTCTACCAACTGAGCTATCCCGGCTTTTTTGTTAAAGCGGGACGCGGAGCCCCACACTTGCCTCTCATTTAAGGCCCGTGGATTTTAACTGAGATGAGTGCCCTGGTCAAGTCTTTTAATCTGCTGTTACTTGTTCCCGCCGCCGATTTCGGCTAAGATCGCCTTTCGTCAGCGAAGCCTGTCAGGGGGAGTGGTTGTGTCCCGGTGGGCGCCCTGGTCTTCAAAATCAGTGGCCGGTCGCGCCGAGCGAGCGGCGGTGGGTTCGACTCCCATCCACTCCCGTCTTCCCTTTGTCTGCCCTACCGGCCATGCATCTGCATCCTACGCCTTCTCCTGAAATCAACGCGCTCCTGGAGCAATTCCTGATCGCATTGCGCGCCATCCTCGGCAAGCAGTTGGTGGGCCTCTACCTGCACGGCTCGCTAGCAGGGGGCGACTTCAATCCGTATCGCAGCGACATCGACTTTCTCGTCGCTACCACGGAAGCGCCGGACGGACCCACCATCGCCGCACTGGCGGCTTTGCACGAGCGGCTTTGCGCCGGTGGTTCACGCTGGGCTGCCGAGCTGGAAGGCTCCTACTTTCCCCTGGAGGCGCTGCGACGCTACGACGCGGCCGATGCGTGCTTCCCGCACGTCGAGCGTTACCGCGCCCTGCGCGTGGAGCAGCATGAGAGCGACTGGCTCCTGCAGATGCATGTCCTGCGCGAGCGTGGCATTGCCCTCGCCGGCCCGCCAGCCGATACGCTGATCGATCCCATCAGCCCGGACGAGCTGCGCCGTGCCGCGCGTGACATCCTGCAGATCTGGTGGCTGCCGCAGCTCGAAGATACGCACCGTCTCCAGAATAGCGGCTATCAGACCTACGCCATCCTGACCATGTGCCGCATCCTCTATACCGTCGCCAATAGCGCCGTCGTTTCCAAGCCGGTAGCGGCGCGCTGGCTGCAGGAACGGGCGCCGTCGTGGGCGTCGCTCGTCGAGGAAGCGCTGCAGTGGCAGAATGGGCAGCCAATGGAGCGCCTGGACGAAACGCTGGCACTGATTCGCTTTACGCTGGAACAGTGCCGCTAACAGGGCTACGAGATAAGCGACGCTCCCCGCTCACTCGCCTGCTTCCTGTGTTAAAATAAACGTATCTGTACGAAAAGGACGCCGGGCCAGCCGGGTGTCCGGCCGGCTCACGTCCTAGTTGAGGAAGTGAGGCATGAGTTGGATTCGCCCGCCGGCGGTTGCCGGACAGTTCTATCCCGCGACACCCGGCACGCTTCAGGCGATGGTGGACGACTTTCTGGCAGAGGCAACCGGCAACGGAGAGCCGAGCCGCGCCCTGATTGCGCCCCACGCCGGCTACATCTACTCGGGCCCGATTGCCGCTTCCGCCTATGCCTGCCTCCGCTCGCGCCGGGCGCAGGTTCGGCGCGTCGTTCTGCTGGGGCCGGCCCACCGGGTGCCGCTACGCGGGCTGGGGGTCAGCAGTGCAACCGCCTGGGCCACGCCGCTGGGCAACGTACCTCTGGACCAGGAGACGATTGAGGAGCTTATCGCCCTGCCCCAGGTTCGCTACCACGACGAGGCGCACGCTGGCGAACATTCTCTGGAAGTTCACCTGCCCTTTCTACAAAGGGTACTGGCGGACTTCTCCCTGGTACCACTTGTCGCCGGCGAAGCGGCTCCCCGGGAAGTAGCCAAGGTGCTGGCGCGTTTTGCCGGCGACGAGAGCACGCTGCTGGTCGTTAGCTCGGACCTGAGCCATTATTACGACTACGAGCAGGCCCGCGCCCTCGACCGTGCTACGTCAGAGGCGATTGAACGGTTGCAACCGCTGCAGCCGCAACAGGCCTGCGGGCGCGTAGCCATTAACGGTCTTCTGGAACTGGCCCGGCAGCAGGGCTGGCGGGCGCGCACGCTGGATCTGCGCAACTCAGGGGATACAGCCGGCCCGCGCCATCAGGTCGTCGGCTACGGCGCCTACCTGTTTGGCTAGCCGCCGCTTTCCGGGACGACAAAACCGGGCAAGATTACCTTGTCGTCGACGGCGGCGCCGCTATCGTCCAGCACGGGCAGGCGCTGTCCGGTGGACAGGAGATACCAGCCGACCAGAAGACGGTAATTGCCGGGTGGCAGCTCTTGCTCCAGGCGGACCTCGTAGGGGTCGCGGACCCGTTCGCCGGCCGGCCACTGGCTGGTGGGATAGGTGCCCTGCAGGGGCCAGCTATCAACCTGTCCGACGATCCGGTCCTGCTCGTCAAGCACCTGCACGGTAACCGTGTAGTCCTCCTGCATCCGCCCGAGGCCCTGCCAGGTTAGCGTCACCGGCAGAATGCCCCCCGGCTGCAGCGCGGTCTCGTCTGCACTGATGTCGAGCAGAGCAATGCGGTCGCCAAAGTTCGTGGCCCCTTCCGGCAGCGCGACCCCGCTCACCTCGATCTCGCCAAGGGGGCAGCTTCCCGACGCCGGCGCCAGCCAGCCGCAGAGGGCTTCGGCGCTTTCGGCGTCTTCCAGGCAGGCGTGGGTGACCGTCCAGAGCCGGTAGCGCCCCGCACCGGCCGGCGCCACGAGCGACTCGTTCCATAATGCCGGCGCCCACTGTGCTGGCGTCCCCAGGCGAACGGTGCATGAGGCCTCTGGCGCCGCCGCGCTCTCGGCGGGCAGCAATAGAAGCTCAAGCGTACCGGCCACGGCGGACTGGCTGTCTCCTTCGAGGAGGACCGAAAACGTCTCTTCCGGGCGTACCTGCTCGGGGAAAGTGACGCCCTGCAGATAGTGCGCTTCCATCCACACCCGTACCGGCGTCGTGCCGGCCAGCTCGTCAGGTGGCGGCAGCTCCAGCGTCGTGACCGTCTGCCAGTCAAGCTCGTCCGGCGGCGTAAATGGCGGCGCCAGGGCCACCTGCAGGGCGAACTCGCGCGGCGACGCCAGGAGCGGGCGGGGTAAGAGGTGAAAATCGGCCACTACCTCGCCCGGCTCCCAGGCAACGGTTGGGTAGCTGTTGTTAGCCGGGTGCTGTCCCGCGGGCGGCCCACCCGGCTGGCCGTCGCTGCCCGACCAGCGCGTGAAGACGTAATAGGGCTCGGCCGGAGTCTCCGTCGCCTGCCAGTAGAAGGTGATTGCCGCCGCTCCAGGCTCGATCGCAGCTTCTGGCTCCAGATGATAGCCCAGCAGGCGGATCGAGCCGAAATCGAGAGCAGCATAGGTGCTTTCCGCCGGCGCCTCATCCCAACCCGTCGTCCCTACTTCCAGCAGAGGGCCGGCGCTGCGCAGGTGATACTGCCCTTCCAGCCCCGGCAGCAGGCGGGCCAGATAGACAGTCTGTCCCTCTGCGAGCCGGGCGCCCAGCTCGGCGCGATAGGCTGGCTCGTCGGGCAATACGATGATGTCCAGGTCAGGCCGCAACCCCTCCGCCTGCTGCAAGTAATAGAGCGGCGGGAACTTCTCGCTGTCGGCCAGAATGGCCGCGCCCTGGGCCAGCGGCTGGGCGAGCACCCCCTGCGCCCAGGCAACCCGCGCGTCCGGCCGGGAGCGGTCCATCTGCGTCCAGCGCCCGGCCGCACTGAACAGCAGTGGCGCAGCCAGGAGCAGGGCCAGCGCCGTCGCCGGCAGCACGCCATAGCGCCGGTCGAGGAGCTGCCAGAGCGCCGCGAGACCGAGGCCCCAGCAAAGAGCCAAAATCATCTGCGCCGGCAGCAGGAAGACGTTGAGGTCGGGCACGTAATAATTGAGCGCATAAAAGACGAAGGCTGCCCACACCAGCAGCAGGACGGCCGCGACCGGCCAGTTCCGCCGGCCCAGCCAGAGAACGCCCGGGATGGCGAGCAGGAGTAGCCACGCAGGGCGCCACTCTGCCAGCAGAAGCCGGGCGACGACGCCATAGCGAGCCGGATCGTCCAGCCACGCCCGGAGCTGCAGCGCCCCCTGGAAGCGACCGCCGACCACCCAGTCGATAAAGCGGGTGAAGCCCATCGGCTCGCCGTTGACCGCCGCCCACCGCAGCGGGAGGTAGAGGTAAAGGAGCAGGGGCAGTACAAAGGCCAGCGCCAGCCGCGGCAGCAGTCGCAGCCACTGCCGGCTGTTCCACCGGGCGCGGCGTGCAACCAGCACGATCGTGAGCAGCGCAGCCGGAAAGAGCAACAGCGTCGTCAGGTGATTGGTCAGCCCCAGCCCCAGCACGAACGCCAGTGCGATCAGGTTGCGCGGTTCACTTTCGGCTGCCTGCAGCAGCATAATCATGAGTAGCAGCGCTGCGCCCACGATGAGGTTGTGCAGGGTGTACACCTCGGCTTCGACCGCCTGGCTCCAGAAGGTTGGCGACAGGGCAAAGAGCAAGGCCGCCAGCGAAGCGGGGAGGCGACGGCCGCCCAGACGCCAGAGCAGCAAGAACAGCAGTAACACCGCGAGCACGCCAAAAAAGGCGGTCGCCAGGTTCACGCGCGCGGCGACCGTACCGAACGGCAGCCAGGTGAACGGCTTACTCAGGAGCAGATAGAGCGGGTAGCCGGTCGGGTGGGCGATGCCCAGCCGTGGCGCCGTCACCTGAAACTCGAACGTATCGGCGCGCCCGACGTGGCGGCCCAGCGTCAGCAGGTAGGTGCCCGCGACGAGCAGAGCCAGCCAGGTCGCGGCGGGCCAGAGGCGGGCCGTCCAGAGCCGCAGCAGGAGGGCAAGCAGCAACCACAGCGCCAGAAACAGGAGAAAGCGGCTCTCCGCCAGCCGTACAGTGGGATCAAACAGCCAGACCAGGGACAGGAGCAGCGGGAGAAGTGGGGCCAGCGCCGCTGCCCGGTCGCTGTGGGCCGCCAGCCTGCGCCAGAGGAGCAGCGCCAGGAGTCCTCCCAGTAACGCCAGGCCAAGAACGGCGGGAACCCTGCCGAGCCAGAGGGCCCGGGGGAAAAGCGCTTCATAGGCTGCGCGGCTGGCGCCAAGGCCGCCGGCGAAACCACAGCCAGAGGCCGCCAGCGCTCCCAGCCAACCGGTCCACTGTCCTCTCTCCATGATGCGATTCTACAGCAGGGTCTCTTCTTGACACACTGCAAGCCCTATGCTACTGTTGAGTTGTCAACGACTATTGCCGAGGGTATGTTATGGCCCACGCAGAAACACTCTATGCCCTCATCAAGGATACCTTTTTTCTGCTGGACGACGGGGACCAGCAGCTTTTTAGTCGCTATAGTCTGACGGGCTCGCGTTATTACATCCTGTACCATCTGGGCGAACAGCCTGGCCTTTCTGTTAGCCAGCTCAGCACACTCATGTTTTGCGATAAGAGCAATATTACGCGTCTGGTGCGCGCCATGGAGGACGAGGGCCTCGTCTGTCGCCATCCACACGAGTCGGACGGTCGCGCCCTGCGCCTCCATCTCACCGACCAGGGCGCGCGCCGGCGCGCTGCCGCTCTCCACGCCCATAAGCAGCTTAACGAGGTACGCTTTAACGACAGGCTGGATGCGCAAGAGCAGGGCCAAATCGTTGCGTGTCTGCATAAGCTAAAACAGATTCTGGAGCAAGATCTCGGCCATCCGGCCGGCTAACCCCCTCCGGATATGGGGCTTTTACCTACTTTCTACCTGGCCCATGACGTGATAGGTTTGACTTCACGGCGTGGGTTTGCCGGAGCAACTTTCCACAGAAGGAGGTGAGGCGATCGACGAAGCTGAAAGATGACTCGCGTTTATCTGGCCTCACAGCCATCGGCTGGCCGGCCAGCTTAAGCCTATTGCTGTTAAAAGTGAGGAGAACGAGACAATGAAGAAGTGGTATCTGTTAGTTGTGTTGCTGCTGCTGAGCGCTCTGGCGCTGGCGGCCTGCGGCGGGAACAATACGACTCCCGAACCTGAGGCAAACGAAGTCGGCGTCGAAGAGCCCGTAGAGGAGCCCGTCGAAGAGCCCGTGGAAGAACCGGTCGAGGAACCGACCGAGGAGCCTATGGAAGAGCCGACCGAAGAGCCGGCTGCTGAGGAGCCAGCAGCCGAGGAACCGACTGAAGAGCCTGAAGCCGGCGCTCCCGAGGACATCCTCGTCATCTGGGCCGACGAGACGCGCTCTGGCGTTTTGCAGGCCCTCGGCGAAGAGTTCGAGGCCGAGTACGGTGTTGGCATCCAGGTTGAGCAGTACGGCTTCGGCGACATCCGCGACCAGTTCAAGGTTGCCGGTCCGGCCGGCGAAGGCCCCGACATTATCATCGGCGCCCACGACTGGCTTGGCGAGCTGGTGATCAATGGTCTGCTGGCCCCGATCGACCTGGGCGAGAAGGAAGAGCTGTTCCTTGAGCCCGCCGTTCAGGCGTTCGTCTATGAAGGTGAGCTGTACGGCATGCCCTACGCGATGGAGAACGTCGCGTTTGTCTACAACCCCGAGATTCTGGCCGAAGGTGGCTATGATGCTCCGCCCACTACGTGGGAAGAGGTCATGGCCGTTGCCGCCGACCTGGAAGAGCAGGGACTGGTAGAGCAGGGTTTTATCCGTCAGGAAGGCGATCCCTATCACTACTTCCCGATCATGACCGCCTTTGGCGGCTACGTGTTCGGGCTCACGGAAGAAGGCTATGACGCAACCGACGTCGGCATCGACAGCGAGGGCGCCCTGGCTGCCGCGAACTGGCTTGGCCAGATGGTTGACGAGGGGCACCTGTCGCCCGGTGTGGACTATGACGTGATGCACGAGACGTTTGAGAACGGCAACGCCGCCATGATGATCACCGGACCGTGGGCGCTTCCGCGCATCAGGGAAAGCGGCATCCCCTATGCCGTGACCACGATCCCGGGCGCGACACAAGACGCGCAGCCGTTCCTGGGCGTCCAGGGTTTCATGGTCAGCGCTTTCAGCGAGAACCAGGTGCTGGCCCATGCCTTCCTGACCGAGTTCGTGGCAACGGAAGAGGTCATGCAGGCCATCTATGATTCAGACCCGCGTCCCTCCGCTTTCCTGCCGGTCTTTGAGGCCATCGAGGACGAGGACATCGCGGGCTTCGCCGCCGCAGGCGAGAACGGCCTGCCGATGCCTGCCATCCCCGAGATGAGTGCTGTCTGGACGGCGTGGGAGAATGCTGTCATTCTCGTCACCCAGGGCGCCGAAGAGCCTGAACCGGCCTTCACCACCGCCGCCGAACAGATCCGCACGACCATCGAAGAGGGCGCACCTGAGGGTGGCTGATTCTGGCGAAGGCTTGTGCATTGACTGAGTAAGTGCAGGTAAGGGGGCACGGCGCCAGCCGTGTCCCCTTTCAGTTATCCATGGGAGAGGTTAGGCAATGGACGTAGACTCACCCACCCAACAGCGCCGCTCTACGTTTTTCACTTCGGTTCCCAGCCTTATTTTCCGTCTTCTTGGGCTGGCAGTCATCGATGCCTTCGGCCTGTGGCTGCTCTACCGGCTGGTTGGCGATGGCCTCTACCCGCTGGCGGCGATGCTGGCCCTCGTCACCCTGGGGATAAACGTCATCTTCCTCAACGAGCGCTTCTTCCCCCTGCGCTGGATGGCGCCGGGGCTGACGCTGATGGCCCTGATGGCCCTTTACCCGGTGTTGTTCACGATCTATACCGCCTTCACCAACTACAGCGACGGCCATATCCTCTCCAAGCAGCAGGCCATCGAGCGTCTGGGACAGGATCAATTCCTGCCCGAAGGTGGATCGGCCTATAGCTACACCGTATTTCGCTCGCCGGCCGGCGACTTCCAGCTGTGGCTGCAGGACGCAGAAGGCAACGGCTTCCTGGCAATTCCCGATCAGCCGCTGGTGCCCGCTGAGGAAGTGGACCTGCAACTGGACGAAGACGGCATCCCGGTCGCTATCGAAGGATATGAGCGTCTGGCGCGCGGGCAGACGTTGCGCTACCTGCAACAGCTTAACGCCCTGTCCTTTGGCGAGCCACCGGACACAATCCAGGTACGCAATCTCAACGAGGCGGCGCCGCTCGTCCAGCGCTTCGTGTATGACGAAGAACGGGACGCGATTATCGATCAGCGCGAGGGCGACATCTATTTTGCCTCACAAGAACGAGGTTCATTCATTGCTGAAGATGGGCGATCTTTGGTTCCAGGCTACCAGGTCACTATCGGCGCCCGGAATTTCGAGCGGCTCTTCACCAGTTCGGCCCTGCGCGGCCCCCTGGTGCGCATCTTCATCTGGACCTTTGCCTTTGCTTTTCTCACAGTTCTGACGACGTTTGCCCTGGGCCTGCTCGTGGCGCTCGTCTTCGACGACCCTACTATGGCCGGGCGCCGCCTTATCCGCTCCCTGCTGATCATCCCCTATACGATCCCGTCGGTGATCAGCGTCCTCATGTGGCGCGGCTTGCTCAACCCACGGCTCGGCGTGATCAATAGGACACTGAACGATCTGATCGGTTGGGCGCCTTCCTGGACGGCTGATCCGACCTGGGCCAAAGTCGCCATCATCCTGATCAACCTCTGGCTCGGCTACCCTTACATGATGCTGATCACCAGCGGCGCGCTGCAGGCCATCCCCAAAGATATCTACGAGGCGGCAGCCGTCGATGGGGCCAATGTCTGGCAGCGCTTCCGCAATATCACCCTGCCTTTGCTGCTGGTGGCCGTTGGGCCGGTATTGATCTCGTCGTTTACCTTCAACTTCAACAACTTCAACGTCATTTACCTGTTCAACGAAGGTAACCCGCCCATTCCTAACACGCCGACGCCGGCCGGGCACACCGACATTCTGATCACCTATGTCTACCGGCTGGCGTTCGCCGGCGGGCGCGGCGCCGACTACGCCTTCGCCGCCGCGATTACGGTGATTATTTTCCTGATCCTGGTCGTGATTACCTTGTTTAACTTCCGCTTTACCCGTGTCTGGGAGGAGGTTGGAGAAAATGTCTAGTCTTCGCGTTACGGGTTCATCCCAAAGAGGGCAACGGCGGCTCGGCAGCGCGCTGCGCTACGTCGTGGCCATCATCGCCATTACCTTCGCGCTCTTCCCGGTCATCTGGGTCATCTCGGCGTCTGTTAACCCCAGCGGCTCACTGGCGAGCCAGGAGCTCATTCCTGACAACGCTTCGCTGGCTAATTACCGGGTCTTGCTCGGCGGCGACCCTCGTTTTCCCTTCCTGCGTTGGTTGTGGAACAGCTTCTATCTGGCGACGATCACCTCGATTCTCGCCGTGTTCATCACCTCGCTCAGCGCCTATGCCTTCTCGCGCTTTCGCTTCGCCGGGCGGCGCAACCTGCTCCTGACCCTGTTCCTGATCCAGGTATTCCCGAACACCCTGGCGATGGTGGCCCTCTTCCTGCTTCTCGTGCAGCTTGGGCAGTATATCCCGCAGCTTGGCGTCAATTCCCACGGCGGCCTGCTGCTCATCTACCTCGGCGGGGTCATGGGTATCAACGTCTGGCTGATGAAGGGTTTCTTCGATTCGATCCCCCGCGACATTGACGAGTCGGCCATGGTTGATGGCGCGACCCACTGGCAAATCTTCTGGCAGTTGATCTTTCCCCTCGTGCGGCCGATCCTCGTCGTCGTCGGCATTCTCACCTTCATCGGCGTCTACGGCGATTTCCTGATCGCGCGCGTCATGCTGACGAGCAGCGCCCAATACACCGTCATGGTCGGCCTGTGGGTCTTCATCGCTGACCAGTTCTCGCAGAATTGGGGCACCTTTGCCGCCGGCGGCCTCATGGCGGCGATTCCCATCGTCGTCATCTACCTGTTCCTCCAGGACCAGATCGTCGGCGGTCTAACAGTCGGCTCCGTCAAGGGTTAGGGCGCGGGCCCGATAGTCACCCTGACCACAGAGAACGCCCGGGCAGGGCGTTTCTCTGTGGTCTTTTCTTGAGAACACCCCATGACTAACGAGACGATGAACGAGTTCATTTTCGGCACCCTTTCCTCTTCGCAGAAACGGCTCGACTATGCCCGCAAGCTGGCGCAGGGCGTTCGCCACCAGGGCCGGCTCGAGCCGCGCGTCCCCGGCCCGGGCGATGAGCCGCGCATCACCGTCACCACAGAGCTGGACCGCCCGGTCGAACGTGTCATCTGCCGCTTGCTGGAACCCGTTGCCCAGGAGATTGAGCTGCAGCCGGCAGAAATCAAGTGGGATCTGCTCAACTGGTCGTACCAGCGCGTCTGGCACGGACATCTACCGGCGGCGGCGGCAGGGACTATCGTACGCTACAAGATCGCTGCCCAGACCGCCGGCGGACAGGAAATAGCCGCGGATGGCGGCGAGCGCTTTGCTTACCTCGTGGGCGAGCCGGGCGGTCCGGATTGGGCGCGGGAAGCGATTATTTACCAGATCTTTCCCGACCGCTTTCACCCGGGGGCGGGCCGCCGCTGGCGCGACGCCAGTAGCCTGAGTGACGTCTACGGCGGGACATTGCGCGGGATCATTGAGCAGCTCGACTACGTGGCCGATCTGGGCTTCAATTGCATCTGGCTCAACCCCTTTTTCCCTGACGATACCCACCACGGCTACCATGCCACCGACTATTTCCAGGTCAACCCCCGCCTGGGCACGATGGCCGAGATGCGCGAGCTGGTTGCTGCGGCTCACGCGCGCGGCATCCGGTTGCTGGCCGACTTTGTTGCCAACCACTGGGGGCGCAATCACCCTACCTTTCAGGCAGCGCTGGCCGACCGCGACAGTGAATACCATGATTGGTACCGGTGGATCGACTGGCCGCACGATTATGAGACCTTCTTCGGCGTGCGCGACCTGCCGCAGATCAACGTCGATAACCCGGCGGCGCGCCAGCGCCTGCTCGACACCGCCACTTTCTGGCTCGGCGACGTCGGCTTCGATGGCTACCGGCTGGACTATGCCCTTGGGCCCAGCCACGACTTCTGGGCCGACTTCCGGGTGGCCGTCCGGGCAGCCAGGCCCGATGCCTGGATCTTTGGCGAGGTCGTGGAGACGCCGCCGGTCCAGCTAAGCTACGACGGCTATCTGGACGGGAATCTCGACTTCCTGCTCAATCAGGCGTTGCGCGATACGTTTGCCTTCGGCACGATGGACGTGGCTGCCTTCGATAGCTTCCTGCGCCTGCACGATGCTTACTTCCCCGACCATTTCCTGCGCCCAAGCTTTCTCGACAACCACGACATGAACCGCTTCCTCTGGCTGGCGCGCGGCGATAAGCGCCGCCTGAAGCTGGCGGCGCTCTGCCAGTTCACGCTACCCGGGCCGCCCGTCGTCTATTATGGAACGGAGGTCGGTGTGTCGCAGGAGAGGGATATCGTCCAGGCACACGGCCATATCGTCGAAGAGTCACGCATGCCAATGCGCTGGGGCGATGAGCAGGATCAGGAGCTGCATAGCTACTACCGGTGGCTTGTCCACCTCCGGCACGAGTATCCGGTGCTGTGGCGCGGGCGGCGTGATACTGTGCACCTGGACGTCGAAGCGGGCACATTCGCGTACACCCGCAGCGACGAACGGGAGCGTCTCCTGGTCATTCTTAATGCCAGCGAGGAGCCGCACACGGTGGAGATTGGCGGTAAGAAATTTGGCCTGCAGCCCTGGAGTGGTACGGTGGAGCCATTGTGGGGCTAGGGCCGGTTATTGCAGTATAATAATTGCAGGGAGTGCAAGGGATAGTAGTGCACGCAGTCGATGGGGACATCTAATGAATGGCAAGAGCACCATCCTCATTGTCGATGATCAGAAGGTGATGCGTGAGACAATCGGTATGTTCCTTTCTGGCGACGAGTATGAGCTGGAGTTTGCCGGGGATGGCCCTACTGCTCTGCGTAAAGCTGCCGCTACGATTCCCGACCTGATTCTGCTGGACATCATGATGCCGGGCATGGACGGCTACGAAGTCTGCCGGCGACTACGCGGCGACAATGTACTGGCCGAAGTGCCTATCGTGATGATCACCGCGCTCAGCGATCGCAAGGCGTGGATCAAGGGCATCGAGGCCGGCGCGGACGATTTCGTCTTCAAGCCCTTTGATACCGTCGAGCTAAGGACGCGCGTACAGAATATCACGCGGCTGAACCGCTACCGTCGCCTGATTGTCGAGCGCGTCAAGGTTGATTGGGTGCTGGACCAGGCGGACGAAGGCTACCTCATGCTCGACGAGGCCGGCAAGATTGTCTATGCCAACCCGCGCGCCCGCCTCTACCTGGACCTGCCATTGGACAATCTCGGGACCGGGGTGTTTAGCTTTGTGAACGAGGCCCGGCGAACCTATCACTTCGAGCCTAGTGAGGCGTGGCGCAGCTGGCCCGAGAGTCCGGTTGGCGATGTGGCCCGCTACCTTGTCCGACCGGAATCGGTTAACGCCAAGCCCTTCTGGCTGAGGGTAACCAACCTGACCCTGCCGCCGGGGGCCGACGTCCACCAGGTCATTGCCCTGCGCGACGTCACCGAGCAGATGGAGCTGCAGCGTGACGTCTGGCGCTTCCAGTCGATGATCTTCCACAAGCTGCGCACCCCTATCGCCGTCATGATGAATAGCCTGGAGCTGATGGCGCGCCACGCCGAGAAGTTGCCGCCAGAGAAGATGGCCGAGGTAGCCGGGCGCGCGCTCAACGCCGGCCGGCGCCTACAGTCCGACATAGAAGATATCCTGACCTATCTGAAATCACCCGGCTTTGCCCGCCCTGGCGCGGGCCTTAAGCTGTCTGATCTGGGGGCAATGGTCAGGAAGATCGCCGGTATACTCGAAATTGATACGCTCTCTATTTCCGGTATCCACAAACTGGGCGATACGCGGCTGCGGCTGACTCCCGAGGCTGTGGAGACTATCCTCTGGGAGCTGCTGGAGAACGCCAAGAAGTTCCACCCGGAAGGCCGGCCGGAAGTGCAGATCTTTGCTTTTCTAATGGATTCCGGCGAGGTGGGCATCTGGATTGGCGACAACGGACAGAATCTCTCGCCGGAGCAACTGGTGCAAGCGTGGCTGCCTTATTATCAGGCGGAAAAGGGTTTCACGGGCGAGGTATCGGGGATGGGGCTGGGACTGGCAATGGTAGCTACAGTCGTCTGGGGAGTCGGCGGGCGCTGCCGGCTCTACAACCGGCCTAATAGCGCCGGGGTCATCGTCGAGCTTATCGTGCCGGTCCAGGACGAAGAAGAGGAACAGTCGCGCGCACAAATGGCGCTGCCCGGCAAGCCGCTGTCCGACACCCTGGCTTAACGGCGGGCAGGCCGGGAGCCTTGCCCATCACTCCCCAATCGTGATCGGCACGGCGTAGGGCGCCGGATAGTTGCCGTCGTTGCGCACGACGACGAGGCGCAGCACATACGGGCCCGGGGGCAGTGCATAGGCATGCAGCTCTTCCAGGAGACCGTCGATAACCGGTTCCGTGTGCGTCGTCCCCAGGGTCGTCCAGCTTTCGGGAGCCCGCCCGCTGCCAATCTCTACCTTGTAATACTGGTACTCGCCGGGGCTAAAGCGGGCCGTGCCGGCGATCTGCACGATGCCATTTACCCGCTGGCCCGGCGAAGGCGCGCTGATGTGATAGATGGCGCCGGTAAAGGTCGTGTTGTCGCGCTGGGTCGTTCCTGCCGCTGCGCTGCCGGTCGCGCCGCGCACGCTGCTCGCCACCCCGGCCGGGCAGGCAACCGACGGCGCCATCTGGTAGCCGCCGCCATAACGCTGGATCCAGAGGCGGGCGCGCACCTCGTCGGGGTAGTGAGGAGGCACCGGCAGGTAGAGCCGTTTCTGCACGCCTTCCAGATTGCCGTGCCTGTTCACCACACAGTTCGTCGGGGTTGGCGGCTGCGGCCCGCCCGCTACTGCCGGCTGCTGAACGGCTGCCGCGGCGCCGCCGGAAAGAGGCAGCACCGAGAGGGTCCACGCGCCGGGGTTGCTGAGCGTATCGGGCACGTATCCAAGGCGCGGGATGCCATGCTGCGGCGCGCCGACGATAAACAGCTCGGGGCGGGAGGCCGAGCACTGACTGCCGCCTGTGCCGCGCGGCAGGCAGACGTCACGCTCCTCGATGCCCGGCGGTCGCTCGAAATGCACGGGGGGTGGGTTGCCGCCGGTGGACAGGCTGGCGGCGAGAGACGGATTGTTAACGATTCCCTCGATGATGGCCCGCCAGGCGGGGGCAGCGCCGCTCAGCCCGCTTGATTCCCGCATGGGATGGCCGTCGGTGTTGCCCACCCAGACGCCGACGACGACGGCCGGCGTGTAGCCGATCGTCCAATTGTCGCGGAAATCGTTGGTCGTGCCCGTCTTGACGGCGGCGGGGAAGGGTGGGTTCAGCGGATTGTTCCTGCCGAAGGCCGGCACGCGCGCCTCGTCGTCGTCCAGAATGTCGGTAAGGATGTATGCAATGCGCGGGTCCAGAGCCCGCACCGGCGGGACGCGCTCCCCACGCGCGTCGTAGACGACGGCTCCGCGACCATCGACAATCCGTAGCACCGAGTGCAGGCGGGGCCGCTCCCCGCCGTTGGCCAGGGTGGCGAAGGCGTGCGTCAGCTCCAGCAAGGGGAGATCACCGCCGCCCAGGGCGAGCGTAAGCCCGTAATAGCTCGGCGATTCGTCGAACGAGACAACGCCCATCTTGCGGGCCGTGGCGATCATCGTGCTCACGCCGATGTCGCGAATTAACTGGATTGGCGGGATATTGTAGCTGTTAGCCAGGGCGTCGCGCAGGAGCAGCGGGCCATGGTACCGGCCATCGTAGTTAACCGGCACAAACTCCTGCCCGTTACCGGCGTCCAGCGCAATAGGCACGTCCCAGAGCACGTCGCCCGCCGTCCAGCCCTGTTCCATAGCCGCCGCATAGGTGATAGGCTTGATTGCGCTGCCGGGCTGGCGCGGCTGCAGGGCGACGTTGACCTGCCCGTCGATGCGCTCGTCGAAGTAGTCAAGGCTGCCGACCATAGCCAGGATCTCGCCGTTGTCTGGGCGGAGGACCACGGCGGCGCCGTTATTGACGTCGTGTGTAGCGGCACGCGCGCCGATCTGCTCGCGCAGCGTTTGCTCGGCCAGCTCCTGAATGCCGAGGTCCAGGCTTGTGGTGATCTGCCAGCCGCCGTGGATCAGGGCGTCGGGCCCATAGCGCGCCTCCAGCTCCTGCTGGGCGTATAGGACGAAGTGCGGCGCGTTCAGGGTGGCTGTGCTCACTTCCTGCTCGACAGGAATCAGCGGCGCCAGCGCCAGTTCGCTCTCCAGGGCCGCGGCCAGGGTCGCCGCGTCGATCATCCCTTCCGCCGCCATCAGCTCCAGAATCATCCGCTGCCGCTCGCGGGCGCCCTCGAAATTGACATAAGGATTCAGCTCGATCGGCGACTGTGGAAGTCCGGCCAGAAAAGCGGCCTCCGCCAGGCTCAGCTCGGCAGCCGGTTTGCCGAAATAGGTCTGCGCAGCGGCTTCGATACCGTAGACGAGATTGCCGTAATAGATCTCGTTGAGGTACATCGTCAGGATGTCCTCTTTGCTGCGCTGCTGGGTCAGGATGAAGGCCAGGAAGATCTCCCGCGCCTTGCGCTCGTAACTGGTGGCTACCCGTTCCTCGTAGGTAAAGGCGATGTGGCGGACAAGCTGCTGGGTAATCGTACTGGCGCCGACCGGCCGGCGCCCCTCGTCCTCGTTGCGCAGGTTGCTGAGAATGGCTGCGGCGATGGCCGGGGCATCAAAACCCGGATTCTCCCAGAAGGTATCGTCCTCCACGGCGATGGTTGCCTGGATGACGTTTTGCGGCAGCTCCTCGTAGGTCAGCCAGCGCCGCTTCTCCGCCGTCTTCATCTCGAAGAGGAGACGGCCGTTGCGATCGTAGAAGCGCGGCGTGCCGCCCGCGCCGGTTCCCTGGTAGGCGACGACCTGCTCGATTGCCCCGGCGAGCTGGTTGCTGAGATAGATGTAGCTGCCCAGCGCGCCGATAATGCCGAGCATCAGGCCGATAATCGCCAGCTGGAAGGCGAGGATAACGAGACGGCCCATACAGCCGAATGCCCGCCCAACGCAGCCTGGACGCGTCTGGCTGGCCGATCCAGTGGAGAAACGCTGGCTGGCGCCCATAACCGTATGGTAAATGGGAAGAGGGGTGCAGCCAAATAGGGCTTTATTCCCCCTTTTGGTAGGGTTAATCCCTATACAGAGACGGCCCGCTTTGTGGGATGATTTACAAAGCTCGCGCGCGGGCGCGCAGGCTGCGTTCCCACGCACCCCTGGCGAGCCAGTGCCGAGAGCGGATTGGAAACGCAATTTAGAGCAAGCTCCTGGAGCGTATTCAGGAGGAAAAAGGAAACGATGGAAGAGATCCGCACTCCTTCGCTGGACGCGGGAACGCCAGTACCCCAGGAAGAAGCCGCCGCATGGACGCGCAATCTGACGCGTCGATTCGGCGAGGAAGTAGCCGTATCTGAAGTGACCATGAACCTGCCACAGGGCAAGATATTTGGCTTCATCGGCCCAAGCGGCTCCGGCAAGACGACGACTGTACGTATGCTGACAGGGGCCATCAAGCCGACCTCCGGCGAGCTTCAGGTAATGGGTATCGATCCGGCCCATTTTCGCAAACGCCACCGGGCCGCAATCGGCTATATGCCCCAGCTCTTTGTCCTCTATCCAGAGCTAACAGTATGGGAGAATCTGAACTTCGTGGCCTCACTATACGGCGTTCAGCTCCGCCGCAACAGGCTGCTTCATGAAATGCTCGACTTTGTGGAGATGGACGAAGACAGGACCAAACTGGCGCGCGATGTCAGCGGGGGTATGCAGCGCCGCCTGAGCCTTGCCGCCACCCTTGTGCATGAGCCGCAGCTCCTGTTTCTCGACGAGCCCACGGCCGGGATCGATCCTGTCCTGCGCCGCAAGTTCTGGGACCACTTTCGTGAGCTGCGCGATCGGGGCCGTACGTTGTTTGTGACCACGCAGTACGTAGGCGAGGCCAACTATTGTGACCTCGTCGGCGTGCTGGCCGAGGGGCGCCTGCTGATGGTCGATACACCGGACGGATTACGCTACCGGGCCTATGGAGGTGACATCGTGGACATGGTCACCAAGGAGCCGCTTAGCCTGCGCTACATGCGCATGCTGCGCGATCTGCCGTTCGTCAAAGCCCGCCCGCGTCTCCTATCCGACACCCGGGTGCGGCTTATCGTGTCGGAGGCCGGTACTGATATTACGGAGCTGGTCGATTGGGCGCGCTCTCAGGATCTCGACATCGATTCGGTCGAGGAGTATCAGCCGCCTTTCGACGACGTTTTTGTCGAGCTGGTGCAGGAGGAAAGAAACAACAGTGCGTAGCCTCTGGTACTCCCTCATTCGTATTTCGGCCTTCCTGCGCAAGGAGATCGTCGAGATTCTGCGCCAGCCACGGCTTGTGCTTACCCTGATACTGGGTCCATTTCTGATCCTGCTGCTCTTTGGTCTTGGCTATTACGTCCAGGCACAGCCGGTGCGGGCGATCTTCGTCATCGAGCCCGGCAGCCCCGTCCGGCAGGTGATGGATGAATATACCGAGGGTATCAACCCCTTGCTGGAAGTGGTCCGCATCTCCGACTCTCTGCCAGAGGCGCAGGCTGAGCTACGTCGTGGCGCAGTTGATCTCGTCGTCGCTATGCCTTCGGACCCGGTTCAGAACATTCGCAACAGCGAGCAGGCGATCTTCCAGCTTTACCACCGCGAAATCGATCCCTACCAGATCAGCTACCTTGAAGCGTTTGCCCGCATCTACACCGACGAAGTGAATCGCCGGGTTCTCGCGGACGTGGCTCAGGTGGGGCAGGAGGAAACGGCCGACGCCCAACAAATCATCGCCGATTCACGTAATACGGCGTCCCTCATGCGCCAGTCGCTGGAGGCGAACCGCCCTGCAGAGGCAATGCAGTATCGCAGCAATCTGCTCCGTGGGGCCGGGCTACTCGCGGTGACGCTCGGCACCAGTACAGGCGTGCTGGCGGGCGTCGAAGAGGACTATGGCAGCGGCGACCAGAGCGCGGCTGCGGTGGCCGAACGGCTGGCCGTAATCGAGCAGGAAGTCAATGCCCTGAACGAGATCGATTCGGAGCAGGAGAATTACGACGAAGAGATTGAACGGACGCGCCGCATTGAGGAGGAGTTTGCCACCCTCGAGGAGCTGCTCGGCGATTACCGCTCGATTGCGCCCGGAGTCCTCGTCAGCCCGTTCCGCAGCGAGCTACAGAACATCGCCCAGCCGGAGCCAGAGCTGGCCGATTTCTACGTACCTTCAGCCCTGGGGCTGCTCGTGCAGCATCTGGCGATCACCTTCGCGGCGCTGTCCATCGTACGCGAGCGTGACAGCGGCACTGTCGAGCTATTCCGCATCTCGCCTATTTCGCCGCTGGAAGCCCTCCTGGGCAAATACCTGAGCTACTTCGTCTTTTCGGCATTGCTTGTCGCGGTCCTGACTGTTCTGGTCATGCTGGGCCTGCAATTCCCCATGCTCGGCGATTGGAGAATCTACGCCGGGATCGTCGCCGCGCTGATCTTCACCGCGCTGGGTATCGGTTTCGTCATCTCCCTCATCGCCCAGACGACGACTCAGGCCGTGCAGTATTCCATGATCGTCCTTCTTGCCAGTATCTTCTTCAGCGGTCTCTTCCTCGGTCTGGAGCTGCTGCGCCCCTTCGTCCACGTTGTTTCCTGGATGTTGCCGGCAACATACGCGACACAGATGCTCCAGGATGTGATGCTGCGGGGCACGTTCACGCGACCGGAGCTGCTGGGGGCGCTGCTGCTCATCGGCGTCAGCCTGTTCGTTTTGGCCTGGGCCCTCCTCCGCCGTACAATGGCTCGACGGTAAGAGCAGGAGCGTGGCGGCGTCGCCACCATTAGAAAGGACGACGGCTTTGCCCAAGCGTTGGGAACAATTACAGGAAGCGGTTTCAGGCGCCGAGCGCATCCAGATCTTGCTGCACGACGATCCCGATCCGGATGCGCTCGCCAGCGGGGCGGCGCTGCGCTTTCTGCTGCAAGAAACGCTGGGTATTGAAGGGCAAGTTGCCTACCGTGGCGTCGTGAGTCGCGCTGAAAACAGGGCGCTCGTCGATTATCTCGACGAGCCTATGGAGAATCTCCCTCCCCATCCCGTCAGAACGGATCGGCCCGTAGCGCTGATCGACACCCAGCCCGGCACCGGCAACAGCCCGATTCCGGCCGACCATCCGGCCTGTATCGTCATCGACCATCACGGCGAGCGAGAGCTGGAAAGGGTCACGTTCGCGGACATCCGGCCCTGGATTGGCGCCTCTTCCACCATCCTGACCCAGTATCTGCGCACCGCGGAGCTGCTGCCGCCCACACGGCTGGCGACCGCGCTCTTTTATGGTATCAAGACCGACACGCGCGCCCTCAGCCGCGATACGAGCGCGGCGGACGTTGCCGCCTACTTCTATCTCCTGCCCTTCATCGACGTCGATGCCGTGGTCGAGATCGAGAATGCGCAGGTGCCGGCCGTCTATTTCCACAACCTTTCCATCGCTATGAAAGGCGCGCGTGTCTATGACGACATCATTTTCGCCTACGTGGGCAAAGCCGGTTACCCGGATCTGACGGCCGAAATCGCCGATCTCTTTCTCCGCCTGGAAGGAGTGGAGTGGGTCATCTGCGTGGGCGCTTACGACGGGGCGATGTATATCTCGCTTCGAGCGCGCAACGACGAGGCCGATGCCGAAGAGCTGGCCAAGAAGATGGTTGGCGATGAAGGCTCTGCAGGGGGGCGAAACACTCTTGCTGGCGGGCAGGTGCCGCTCGACGGTCGCGATCCCGGCGAGCTTGCCGCGCTCCTGGAGAAGCGAGCGCTTGCGCACCTGCAGGTGCCGGAGGATGTGGAGGGTGAGCCGTTGGTTCCATGATTAACCTCGATTCACTCGTCGCCGACCTCCTGTTCAGCATCCAGAACATCACCCTGGCGCAACTGCTGGACCTCATATTGGTCACCACCGTCTACTACATCGTACTCAGTCTGCTGCGGCGCAGCCGGGCCCGTGTTCTATTGCGGGGGACGCTCTTCGTCGTCGCGGCGTTCTTCGTCATCACCGTTCTCCTGCCGCTGCCCACCTTCGACTACCTGGTTCAGGTCTTTCTCATCGTCATCCTCATCGCCATCCCTATTATCTTCCAGCCAGAGCTTCGCTATCTGCTTGAAGAGCTGGGGCGGAGTGTAGGCAGCTTCACCCTCCAGCGGGTCCAGGCAGAGGCGGCGCTGGCGCCGCTTATACGTGCGGTCCAGAACCTGTCCGACAACCGGATCGGGGCGCTCATTGTCCTTGAGGGACAGGACGATCTGGAGGACATTCGCGACACAGGGGTGCTAATGGGCGGCGCCGTCACCAGCGAGCTGTTGCAGACGATTTTCTTCGATGGCACGCCGCTGCACGACGGCGCCATCTTGATCCGGGGTGACCGTATCGTCGCCGCGGGCTGCGTCCTGCCCGTCAGCAATCGTCAGCTCTACGCCGGCGCGCGGCGGCTGGGTACACGCCATCGCGCTGCCGTCGGGCTAACCGAAACGACCGATGCGCTGGTCATCGTCGTCAGTGAAGAGACGGGCAAGATCTCCACGGCTCGTTACGGGCAGCTAACGTCTGACCTCGACAGAACGACGCTGCGAGATGAGATGCACCAGTTCTACACGCCGCCGGCTGAAGACGGACTCGATCGTCTCTCGCTCAGGCGGCTATGGGAACGCTTTCGTGCCTGGTGGGCCACGCCCACCGAAGCTCCTGTGGGCAGCGCCATGTCGAACCTGGCTCTGCTGGCCCTGGCGATCCTCATGGCTCTGGCTACGTGGATGTTTGTTGTCCAGCAGACGAATCCGATCACCGACCAACGGATTGACAACGTTCCGCTGGTCGTAGAAGGGCCCGCCAATGGACTCCGGCTGATGAATGAACTCCCGGGCGCGGTTACCATCGTAGCCAAGACGAGTGACCGTCTGCTGCCGTCACTGACGCCCAGCAGCTTCCGGGCCACGGTAGACCTGAGCGGGTTGGAACCCGGCCTCCATCGCCTCGACGTGGACGTGGAGACTGAGGTCCGGCCCGTACAGATAGTCTCCATTAGCCCCAGCCCAATCGACGTCCAGCTGACTGCGATCGTAAGCCATACCGTGCCCGTAGAGGTCGCCGTGCTGGGGGAGGAAACTATGTCTCCGGCGGTGGAGATAAGGGGTTCTCCACGGGTAGAGCCGGCCGAAGTCGTGGTGACCGGCGCTGACGCCGACGTCTCGCGCGTCGATCACGTGCAGGCCGACATTCTCGTTGCCGACGCAGACGGCCCGCTGCAGCGCGCCAGGCCGGTCGTTCCGGTGGACGAATTTGATAACCCGGTCGAAGGGTTGACCGTGCAGCCGGAGCAAGTGCAGGTTAGTGTGAATATCGTGCGGAGAGGCGACGCGCGCGACGTGGGCGTGCAGGTGCTGACGGAAGGAGAAGTCCCGTCGGATTACCGGCTCAGCGCGATTATTGTCTCCCCATCGGAGTTGACGCTTTTGGGAAGCGAGGAGCAACTGGCGCAGCTTGGCGGCACAGTGAATACCTTCCCCGTGGACATCAGCAGCGCCATCGACGACCTCAGCATTCAGGCAGCCCTCGATTTGCCGCCCGGCGTGGAGGCTGTTGACGGCACCGGGGAGAGCGTACGCTCCGTGGTTGTGCGTGTGGAGGTCGAGCCACGCCTGGGCAATCGCGTGCGCCAGCGCCCGGTAGAGATCCAGGGTGAGGCGACGCTCGGCTTTGAGATTAACCCGGCTATCGTGGACGTTTTCCTTAACGGTCCAATCCCGCTGCTAAACGACATCGACGCCAGCCCTCGCCTGCTGCAGGTCGTCATTGACGCCGCCGATCTGCAGGAGCTTGAGCCGGGCGATTCGCTGGAAATCACGCCGGAGATCATCTACCCAGACGGCGTACGCGTGCAGCTTCAACCCGACAGTGTGATAATCTTTGCCCGCTAACAATGCCTGATATGTCCAGCCAGCTAAACAACTTCGTCATCATCGCCCTGGCCTTTTTCCTCGCCTGGGTTGTCCATCGCCTTTCCGGGCGTATTGCGGGGCGCCTGGTGAACGTAGACCGTTTTGCCGGGCTGGAGGATCGGATGCGGCCCGAGCGACGCCGCACACTGCGTGGCCTGCTGGCCAATGCCCTCAGCCTCTTTGCCTTCGCGCTGGCTATCCTCTTTGCCCTCAGCCGTTACGTCAGTGCCCAGACGCTGGTCTGGGTCGTCGGGCTCTTCAGCGCCGCTTTTGGCCTGGGCGCCCGCCCCCTGGTCAACGATTTTCTCGCCGGCCTCAGCTTCATCTTTGAGGATACGTTTGACGTGGGGGAGAAGGTCGAGATACTGGGCGTCGAAGGGGTTATCGAACGAGTCACTCTGCGCATCACGCTCCTGCGCGCGCCCAGCGGCGAGCTATACGTCGTGCCCAACGGCGATATTCGCGTTGTACGCAACTTCAGCCGCGGCCGCTTCTCACCGGTATCGGTCCGTCTGAAGATCCCGGCCGGCGAGCTGGCCCGTGCGCTGGAGCTGTTGCCGGCTCTGGCGAAAGAGGCCATGCTCTCGCTGCCCAACATGCTGGAGCCGTGGCAGATTATCAGCGAGACCGGCACCATCGGGGAGAGCGCCGAGCTGACGCTCCTGACCAAGGCGAAATTTGGGCAGGGAGCGGCGATGCGCCCGCGGCTGCTGGCCTTCGTGCGCGAATGTCTGGCCGAGGCCAATATCACGCTTCTGGACTGAGGCCCGCTTACTCAATCGTAAAGGTGACCACGTGCGGCTCGCCGACATAGTTGCTATCGCGGCCGACGACGATGAGGCGCAGGCTGTAACTTCCCGGCGGGAAAGCATCGGCGTGCAGCGTCTCCAGCTGCCCATTGACTACAGGCGTCGCGTGAGTTTCGCCCAGCGTCAGCCATTGCCCGTCTGGTGTGCCGATTTCGAGCTTGTAGAAGAGCACGTTTTCAGGATCAAAGTCGGCCGTTCCGACAATGGGCACCACGCCAGAGACGGTATCGCCATCCCGCGGGCTGCGGATACGCCAGATCGCCAGCTCTGAGCCGCGCCCGCTGTCCAGCAGCTCTTCACTGCAGGCCAGCCGGGGCACGATGGCCAGCCCGGCCGACCGCGCCCATTCGTACGCTCCTTTCAGGCTTTCCTCGTTGCGGGGCGCTTCCAGATAGACGCCGGGCAGCGCATCGGCCGGCAGCGCGTCCAGCGGGGTCCCCTCGGGGAAATAGCAGGCCTCGGGCGGAGGCAGATCGTCGTCCATTTCCAGCGCCGCCAGCAGCTCCTCCGGCAGCTCGGCCGGCAGTGGCGCCGCTACAAGCTGCCAGACGGCGGGGTCTATCTCGTTCCAGACCACGACCGGGTCGGCGGGTGGTGGGGTGGGCGGCTGGCTCGCTTCAACCTGCAGGAACCATTCCTGCGGGCCCGGCTGGCACTGCTCGGCCCCCGGCACGACGGATTCGATAACACAGAGGGTGCGCTGCTCCAACCCGGGCGGCGGCGTGTACCAGTCCGGGGGCTGGCTGCCATCCACCGCCAGCACGCTGCGCAGCCCTTCGTCCGCGTAGACGGCCTGCATGTAGGCCGACCAGAGAGGAGCCGCGCCGCTGAGGCCGGTCACGTCGACCATCTCGCTGTTGTCTGTGTTGCCCGTCCAGACGCCGACCGCGAGGCCGGGCGTATAACCCAGCGTCCAGTTATCGCGGAAGTCGTTAGTCGTCCCCGTCTTCGCCGCTGCCGGGAAAGGCAGCGCGAGTGGATTTTCGCGCCCCATCGCCGGCATGCGGGCCTCGTCGTCGTCCAGAATGTCGCTCAGCAGGAATGCGACGCGCGGGTCTACTACCGGCTCTGGTGCCGGCGGCTGGTATTCGTAAAGCAGCTCGCCATCGGTCCGGGTAACGCTCAGGATGGCCGCCGGGGCCACGCGCCTGCCCTGGTTCGCCAGGGTGGCGTAGAAGCTGGTCAGCTCCAGCGGGGTCAGCTCGCCGCCGCCCAGGGTCAGAGACAAACCATAACGAGCGGCGTCGTCGCCCAGGCTGTCGATCCCGACCTGCTGGGCGAAACTCAGCAGCCGGTCTACGCCGATGTCCTGCAGGACAAGTACGGCGGGCACGTTATAGCTGCTCGCCAGCGCTTCCCGCAGCCGCATGGGGCCGTGGAAATTGCCCGTGTAGTTCACGGGCGCGTAGACGTTGCCGTCGAGCTGCGGATAGCGTACCGGCACGTCCCAGAGCAGGTCGCCCGCCGTCCAGGCCGGCGCTTCACCATTGGGTCCGGGTGAGAGGGCGGCGGCGTAGGTTAGTGGCTTGATGCTGCTGCCCGGCTGCTGCAGCGAAAGGACGACGTTAACCTGCCCGTCGATGCTCGCGTCGCGGTAGTCAACGCTGCCCAGCATCGCCAGAATCTCGCCGGTGCCGGGCTTCATGGCGACGAGAGCGGCATTATTCATGTTATGATTCGGGCCGACCGCCGCGAGGTGTTCACGGGCCAGCCGTTCGGCCAGCCGCTGGTAGTCGAGGTCCAGCGTTGTCGTCACCCGCAGCCCACCATTGGCGACGACCTCTGCGCCGAACTGCTGCTCCAGGAGTTGGCGTACGTAGACGGCGAAATGGGGCGCTTCCAGGCTAACCTCCTGCGGCGCGAAGGTAAGTGGCTGCAGATAGGCCGCCTCGGCTTCCTGCTGGCTAATGTAGCCCTCCTCAACCATCAGGTTAAGGACGAGCCACTGCCGCTGCCGCGCGCCTTCGAGGTTGGTCAATGGGTCTAGCTCCACCGGG
>JAAYYY010000590.1 GCA_012515125.1 Chloroflexota bacterium | reverse complement strand
TCGAGATGGAGAACCTGCGCTATGGCCGGGTCATCATCATGACCGATGCCGACGTGGACGGCAGCCACATCCGCACGTTGCTGCTCACCTTCTTCTTCCGCTACATGGCGCCGCTCATCGAAAACGGCCACCTTTACATTGCCCAGCCGCCGCTCTACCAGGTCAAGGCTGGTAAGGACGTGCACTATACCTACACCGAAGCCGACACCCAAAAGCTGCTTAAGAGCCTCAACGGCAAGAAAGTGAGCCTGCAGCGCTACAAGGGTCTGGGCGAGATGAACCCCGAACAGCTCTGGGAGACGACCATGGACCCGGAGGCGCGCACCTTGCTGCAGGTGACCGTCGAGGACGCCATGCTTGCCGACCGGACATTCGACATGCTCATGGGCAGCCAGGTCGCCCCGCGCCGTCGCTTTATCACCACACACGCGAGCGAAGTCCGCAACCTGGACGTGTAGTTACGCTTTACGCTCCGCAAAAAAGCCGCCGGTGTTGCATAGGCCGGCGGCTTTTTTGTTTTCTATCTCTCTGACCAGCGCCAGCCTGGTCATCTGGACGGGACCGCCGGGACGCACACCTGCTACAATGCCTGTACAAGCGCCGGTAGCCGGCTCGAAGAAGCGTCCACGGCTACCGGTAAGGAGGCTTTTGTGGAATCAAAACAACAACCCGTCGGCGATAAGGCCCCTACCCGTCGCCACGATTTTGGCTCGTTATTGGCCCTCGGCATGGCCTTTGGCCTGATCGCCGGTCTGCTGCTCGACAACCTCGGGCTGGGCATCGCCCTGGGGCTCGTGGTCGCTACCATCGGCAATGCCTACGAGGAACGCCGCATTGGCGCCGCGGGGGCCGGCAAGGCACTGGTTATTAGCCTGACCGGGCTCGTCATCGTCCTGCTGGTGTGGCTGTTGAGTTAGAAGCTCCGACAGCAAGCCCACGACGGAGAGCAAGTCAAACAAAAAGCCGTAAGCAAAGATTCCCTCCTCGCTTACGGCAATCAGCTTGCGCCGCGTAATGGCCGGTTACGCCGCCTGCTCGTTCAGCCCTTCCTGCAGGATGCCGCCTTCAGCCAGATCGTCCAGCATCTGATCGGCCTCGTACTCCTGGTCGAGGATTTCGTCCAGTGTGCTTGCCGCGGCGTCATACCCCAGTACACGAGCATAGGCGCGCAAGCCGCCATAGCTGGCGATTTCATAGTGCTCGACCTTCTGTGCCGCGATGATCAGCGCGGCATCGCGAGCCATTGGTCGCCCTTGCTGCTTCAGCACCTCTTCCCCTTCCTCGACAAGCCCCTGCATTCCCTTGCAGACTTTATTACCCGGATTCTCGCCAAGCTCGCTCAGGATGGTGTGCACCTGCTGCAGGTGGTTCTCCGTCTCCCGCAAATGCATCTCGAACGCCTCGCGCAGTTCCGGCGTGCTTGCCGCCTGAGCCATTTTGGGCAGTGCTTCCGTCAGTTGCTTCTCCGCGCTATACATATCCTTTAGCTGCTCGACGTAGAGGTCGTGAAGTGCATTCAGTTTAGACATCGTCTTATTCTCTCCTTAAAGTATCCGATCCTATTTCTGTCTCCTGCAGAGTATAGTGAGGATGACAGGCGCCACCCTGTGCACTGGAAACAGAGTCTGGATACAACTCGCGGTATATCTACGGTCTTCACAGGTCGCCATTGCGCGCTTCTTTCGATCTGGGATACTCTTGGGACTATGATCGAAGCGAGCAACGGAGCCCAGGTATGGTCGCCGGCTTAGGTCAGCTCTACCGCGACTACCCACAGTCATTCTGGACACTGGTTGGAGCGACTTTCGTCGACCGCGTCGGCGGCGCCGTCCTCTTTCCCTTCTTCGCCCTCTATGTAACCTCCAAATTCGGCGTGGGCATGACCGAAGCGGGGCTGTTCTTCACCGTCCTGGCTGCCTCCCGGCTGGTCGGCGGCGTGCTCGGCGGGGCGCTGACCGATCGCTTCGGCCGCCTGACCATCCTGGTCATTGGCCTGGCGGCGAGCGGGCTGGCAAGTCTGGGCATTGGCCTGGCTCCGTCCTTCGCCCTGCTCTTTCTCTTCGACGCCTTCGCCGGCTTTTTCGGCGCCATCGGCCAGCCCGCTCAGGAGGCCATGGTCGCCGACCTGCTGCCGGCAGAGAAGCAGGCCGATGGCTTTGCCGTACTGCGGGTCGTGGGCAATCTGGCGATTGCCGTCGGGCCGGCGATTGGCGGCTTCATTGCTGCGCGCTCTTATCTGGCGCTCTTCGTCATCGACGCCGTCGCCAGCCTGATTACCGTGGCGCTCGTCATCTGGCTGCTCCGCGAGACAAAACCGGCCCTTGAAGAAGACGACGAAGAGGATAGCCTTAGCAAAACAGTCCGCGGCTATGGTCACGTCCTGCGCGACGCTCGTTTCATGGGTTTCGTGCTGACGATGATCCTGCTGACGATGGGCTACAGCCAGATCTTCAACACCCTTTCTGTCTACCTTCGGGATGTCCACAGCGTGCCTGAGCAGCAGTACGGCTGGTTGATCAGCGTCAACGCCGCCATGGTCGTGCTGCTGCAATTCAGCGTCACACGGCGAGCGACGCGCTCCAGACCTCTGCGCGTCATGGTGATTGGCGCGCTGCTCTATGCCGCAGGGCTGGCGCTCTTTGGCCTGGCGGCCTCTTATGGTCTCTTCGTGCTCGCGGTGGTTATCGCCACGTTGGGCGAACTGCTGGTGCAGCCCACGGCCCACGCGCTGGTCGCCCGCTTTGCCCCGCAGATGATGCGCGGTCGCTACATGGCCATCTACGGTTTCACCTGGCCTGTGGCCCAGGGCATTGGCCCGCTCGCTGCCGGCATCATCATGGACAACGCCGACCCTCGCCTTGTCTGGTATGCGGGTGCCGCCCTGGCCGTCGCCGCTGCAGCCGGCTTCTGGCGCCTGGCCGGCGGCGATACCGCTCCGGCGGCTCCCGACGTCCCGGCTGTTCCACGGCGATTGCAGCGCCGAGGGCCGGGGATCTGATCTTCGTTCGGGGAGCTGTGAGCGTCGCCATTCCGTAGGGTTTCCGTCAGGATAGCCGGCAATAGCCGGGTAGAATGGTGTTTGGGCGTACCTCAGGGAAGAGGCTACCCCAGCAAACGACAATTACTGAGAGTCCTGCCCCTGCGCGGGCAGCCAGTGCGCGCGGGGACGCCGGCGGGCTCTGCACAGGAACGACAGAGGGGTATGCGAAGGATACTACCGATCGCAGTCGTTCTCTCGCTCACGATGCTTGTGTGGTGGACACAGGTAGGACCATTCACGAGAGAGCAAGTGGGAAACAGGACGTTGTTAGCGCTACCACCGGTCGCCCGGCTGATCGGCAGCTCGGGGGAACAGCTTGCCTGCCAGGATTCCAGCAGCCTGCCACGCACTGAAAACAGGGTAACGAGCTTCGACGGAGCCTACGTGAATCAGATTGCGCTTTCGTCAGAGGGAAATCGCCAGTGCGGCGTCGCCAGCGCCGCCATGTTCTTGGCAACCATCGGCCAGTTACCGCCCAGTTACGAAGCCATCGCCAAAAAGGCCAACGAGCTGTGGCAGAACTACAGCAACCCAACCTACGTGAGTCGTGTCGCCCAGATGTTGAGCGACAGCGGCCTCAAGGTGGATGCGGCCTGCCTGGCCGGCGATGATGCCTGGGACCGGCTCCGGGCAGCCATCGACTGTGGCACGCCCGGCATCCTCGTCAGCACTCGCCTGACCAGGAGTGGTTCCGGCCATTTCCTGGTCGCCGGGGGCTATCGGCAGGAATACGGCCGGCGGGAGATCCTCGCTTACGATCCCTACGGCTACTGGCAGGGTCCCGAGGACGGCTATCTGGTCAATGCCGACACACCCGACAGCCGTCTGGGCGAGGCCGTTGTCTACAACTTCGACGAGGTCTGGGGTTACGGCTCCAAAAACTGCGCGGGCGGCTATCTGCTGACGATCCGGCCCTAAACAGGGTCAGGAGCCCAGGCTCCTCATCCCGCACTCACGCTCCTTTGACGTTTGTGGCCCGGCAAAGGTATGCTGTCGCTCGACTTATCCAGCGGGCGGGAAAGGAGAGACAGCCTATGATCGCCAGGACAATGGCCTTTGGTGCGGCAGCCCTTCTGCTCCTCCTCCTGACAATTGCCGTTCCTACGACTGTTGCCAAAGCATTTCCCGAGGTCATTCCTCTGCCCAACGGCTTCGCGCCGGAGGGCGTCGCTACCGGACGGGGTCCGGTCATCTTTGCCGGTTCGCTGAATAACGGCGCCATCTATCGCGCCGACCTGCGGACAGGCGAAGGCGACGTCTTCATCGAAGGCGAGGAAGGAGCAGTGGCGGTCGGTCTGAGCTTTGACAAGCGGGCGAACACCCTCTTCGTCAGTGGCGGGCCGACCGGCCTGGGGCGTGTTTACGATGCCTCAAGCGGCGCCCTGCTGGCCGAATACCAGCTCGGCACGCCCGGCGCCACCTTTATCAACGACGTGGTCGCGACCCGCGAGGCCGCCTATTTCACCGATTCCCGGGCTTCGGTCTTCTACCGGGTGCCGCTCGGTCCGGGCGGACGGCTCCTGCCTAACGCGGCTGTCGAGACCATCGCCTTCAGTGACAACTACCCGTTTGACCCTGCTGCCTTCAATAGCAACGGCATCGTGGCTACGTCCAACGGCAGGTGGCTAATCGTAGCCAATAGCGGGGCGCAGGCCGTCTATCGCGTCGATCCCGACACCGGAGAGGCGACGGAGATAGATCTCGGCGGCGACGCGCTGCCCAACGCCGACGGACTTGTCCTGCTGGGGCGCACGCTCTACGTCGTCCAGAACAGCAGCAACCAGATTGCCGTCGTCGAGCTGTCCGCTGACTACACCAGCGGCGAGGTTGTCGATACGATTACCGACGACGACTTCCGGGTGCCGACGACCGCTGCCGTCTTCGGTAACGCGCTCTATGCCGTCAACGCACGCTTCGGCACAACGCCCGGCCCGGATGTCGAATACGAGATCGTGCGTGTAGAACGGTAATCACTGGAGCCTGTTGGCTGTCAAGCCCTCGCCGGAAGTGGGCCGGCGAGGGCTTTTTGCTTACGGGGAAGCGCTGCGTCGTAATCTGCTCTCAGGTGAAAGGCGGAGCCGGCGTCAGGCGACAGGGGGATGCGGATGGGCAGCGCGCTCTGCTATCCTCTGCGTAACTTGGCCATCCAGTAAAGGAAAGGGATCCGACCATGAAACGGTTATTGCTGTTGCTGACGTTCGTCTTGCTTCTCGTGGCAGGCTGCAGCGCCGTCGGCGCCGCGACCGAATCCGGCTGCCCTACCCCGGCCGAAGGACAGCTCCTGCTCGAGCGTGAGGAAGAGGGTTATTGCTTCGCCTACCCGGACATCTTCGACGAGTTTCACCCCAATCCGGAATCGACGATCCTCATGATCGAATCGCTGATGAACCACACCCGGCCTCGCCTGGAGGTCCAGGTGGCGGACGCTGAAGGACGCAGCGCTGCCAGCGCCGCCGATGCCCTCATCGCCGACAACGAGGCGGCCATTCCGGGGCTGGCGCTCACGCGCACAGCGCTGACGCTCGACGGTGAAGAGGCCGAAGCAGTCGAGCCCGTGCCCGGGCAGGAGCTCGGCCGGTTTCTCTACGTCGTACACGAAGGAGAGCTGTACACGCTCAGCTTCACCCCGGCTGATCCCGCCGTCGAAGATTTCGCCGGCATGCAGGAGCTATACGACGCCGTGACCGCCTCCTGGCAGTTCATGGACTGAACCGGCCTATAGAGCCGCGAGCTTCTCTGCCACCTCCTGTTCGAGGCGGGCGAGAAGCTCGCGGTTCTCCCTTTCCTTCCCGCCCACGTCCTCTATCTCCTGTTCGCTGGCCTGCAGCCGGTTGACGTAGTCGTTGCGCAGCGCGCCTTCCCGGCCGCTCGTGCCCAGCGCCTGCAGATTCTGGCGGATCTGCTCCTGCGTGCGGAAGAGCTTCTCCCGTTGCTTATTCAGCTCCTCCAGTCGCTTCTGCACATCGCCAATCTGCTCCCAGAGCCGTAGCAGCTCCACCAGCTTATCATGCGCCTGGCGGTCCAGCAGCCCGTCGCGCAGGTAGCGGCCTAGCTGCGCGTACGACTGGCGCTGCAGCTCCTCGCGACGGCTGATCAGGTGGCGCTGCTGCACCCGCAGCCGCGTCTCGTGTCCCGGCCGGACCGTTACCGAGAAGCGCACCTGCTCGGCCGTCGTCTCCACCGGCTGCGGGCTGTCGAACAGCTCATAGCGCCCGTGCCGGGGGTGTTCGACCAGCACCGTCACCTCATTGGCCGTATTGTTCACCAGGTAATAGTCGCGGACCATGATATCCCACAGCTCGACGACCAGATAGGCGCCCTCGATGCGGATTGCCCGGAGCTCGTTCCGGCGCTCCTGCTCCTCGCGCACCCGCACGTTCAGCTCTACGGCGTAGGGCACGAACAGCTCGCCGCCTGCCGCCGTATAGGGGAGAATCGCCTCGCCGGCGTAGCTGTCGCCGACAATGACCGTCACCGGCCCACGTTCCAGGGTCAGGCCGGTCTCGTTGCGCAGCCGCAACGTCGCCACCGGGTGGCCCGGCATCTGGCTGCCATTGTAGAGCAGCTCAGGGCGACCGTGCAGGTCGGCGGCGATGATCGGCACCATGGCCGATTGCCCGCGCCCCACGCTGACCGGCGTGCGGATGCGGTACTCGAACCGTTCGCCGAGCTCTTCACCGACCGTATCCACCGGGGCTGCGTCGCGCAGCTCAGCGCGCATGTCGGCGAACGCCGCCGGGGCCGCAGCCATCATACTGCGGGCGGCCACCGGGGACGGCGCCGGCTCGGCCATCGCTGCCTTCTCCAGCGCCG
>JAAYYY010000589.1 GCA_012515125.1 Chloroflexota bacterium | reverse complement strand
TGCTGCGCCGACTGGGCCGGCGCGAGCTGGCCTGGCTCTCGATTCCCGCCCTGGTCATCTTCTTCTCTGTTCTGGCTTACGTCACCGGCTTCCGGCTGCGCGGCAACGACGTCATCGTCAACCAGATGGCCGTCACCTTCGGGCGTGTGGACGGCGAGCAGATGCACGTCAGCTCGCTGCTCGGACTCTATTCGCCGTCGCGCTCTACCTATGACGTGCGCCTGCCGTCCGACGTTCTCGTGCGTCCCTTCAACCGTGACGGGGGGACGATGTCCGGCGCCGGCAACCTGCAGGCGGTCGAGCGCGGCAGCGATACGATCCTGCGGCGCGTGCGCGTGGACGTGAGCGGTGTAGAGACCTTCGTCGCCGAAAGCTATGCCCCGCTGCCGGCGATCACCGGAGAAGCCACGCTGGAGCTGAAAAGCAGCGGCGGCGCGCTGGAAGTCCGGTTGCAGAATAACGACACCATGACGCTGGAGAACGCCGGCCTGCTCTTTGGTTCGGTCTTTGCGAGGGTAGGCGACCTCGCGCCCGGCGAGAGCCGCACGGTAACGCAGACGCTGACCACGCGCCAGGCGGCTGCAGTGGCCGGTTTGAGCAGCACTGGCGCTACGCCGACCTTTGTTGGCGCCGCGCCGTTGAATGCTTTCTATGCCGACCTTCTCGGTACCACCACCTTCTACGACGATCCCGACGTATTCCCCCGCTTCCAGCTACTGGAGTCGCTGAATAGTTACGATGGCTCCGGCCGGGTCGCTGCCAGCCAGGCGGCGCTCTTTCTCGTCGGCTGGACCGAGACGCCCTACCTGGACGTCGGGCTTGGCCGGCCGGTTTCTGAGGTGCTGGGTACGGCTTTTCACATTCTGGAGATCCCGGTGACCAGTTTCGCCGCCAGTGGCGCCGGGGTGGAAGTACCGCTCGAGATGATGAACTGGGAGATCGTGGACCAGAACGGGCCCTATGTTCCCGGCATCACCAACTTCTATATGTCCTTCGGTTGGGTCGAGTTTGAGTATGAGCCCTGGCCCCTGTTTCGCGAGATGGAGGTCACGGAGCTGGCCATTGTTCTGCGGGCCCAGGGCTCGACCACAAGCCAGGCGCCGCCGACAGTAGCCCTGTGGAACTGGGAGAGCGAGTCCTGGTTCGCCGTCCCCGATGCCGACTGGGGTACGATGAATGTCGGCGACTTTGAGCCTTACCTGGGCCAGGGCAATGCCGTGCGGCTCCGGCTGCAAAACGATAGAACCGACCTCAATATCCGCGCCGTCTATCCCTCCCTGCGCGGGAACCTGGAGTGAGCGGTGAGCGTCATGGGAGGTGAGATGCACGATAGCCGGAACGAAGTAATCACCTTATGAGCAGTATTATCGAGATCCAGGACCTGACCAAACGATACGGCAACCTGCTGGCGCTGGACCATCTGACGCTGCAGGTAGAGGAAGGGGCCGTCGTCGGCTTCATCGGGCCGAATGGCGCGGGCAAGACGACGACGATGCGCATCCTGACGACGCTGCTGCAGCCGACGAGCGGGCAGGCCTGGGTCGGCGGCTACGAGGTTACCCGCGAGCCTGACAGGGTGCGCCAGATCATCGGCTATATGCCCGACTTTTTTGGCGTTTACGACG
>JAAYYY010000588.1 GCA_012515125.1 Chloroflexota bacterium | reverse complement strand
GTCACGGTCGAGCGTCTGGATGCTCTCGATGTTGGCTCGGGTGGGGCCGCCGCCGTGGTTGCCGACGCCGTAGAAGCACATCAGCTCGTCAAAGGGGGGCTTGAGGCTGCCGGCGACGCGACGGATGTGCCCGTCCAGCTCCTTGCCGGTGCTGAGGTATTCGTAGGGGATGCGGTACGCCAGCACGCGCGAGCCGTCGTCCGACTCCCACCAGAAGAGGGGGCGCGGCAGCCCCATCTCGTGCGGGCCGGGGCGGCCAAAGATGTAGTAGTCGAGGCCGCTCTTCTTGAGAATCTGCGGCAGGGTGCCGGCGTGGCCGAAGCTATCCACGTTATAGCCGACGCGGGCGGTGCGCCCAAACTTCTCCTGGAAGTAGCGCTGCCCATAGAGACCCTGCCGCACGAGCGATTCGCCGGCCGGGATGTTGCAATCGGGCTGCAGCCACCAGCCCCCGGTAATCTCCCAGCGCCCTTCGGCGACGCGCTGGCAGATCTCGGCGAACATCTCCGGATCGCTGTTTTCGACCCACTCGTAGAAGACGGCCGAGCTGGCGACGAACGTGAACTCCTCGTACTCGTTCATCCGGTCGAGGACGGAGCGGAAGGTGGCCTTGACCTCGTAAAAGCCTTCCTGCCAGGTCCAGAGCCAGACCGGGTCGATGTGCGCGTTGCCGATCATGTGGAGGATTTGGGATTTCATATGCGCTGTGATTGATCCGATTGCGTCTGTTTATTGGGTTGTCGGGGCCGGCCTCAAACCCGCACCAACATGACTCGCCCCTTTAAGTCTGATCACGTCTCGGCGGTCCCGGCGGCGACGGCCCAGGGCATCGGCGCGGGCGGCTCGAAGGTGGAGGTCAGCTCGACATAGGTGCCATCTCGCATGGACACGCTGCCGGCTTCGAGGATTTCGACAATGTGGGCAGCCAGGTCGCCGGCGGCGCGGTGCGGCTCGCCGGCGAGGATGGCGCGGGCCATGTCGGCGACGCCGAGGCCCCAGTCCATGCCCTCGGTCGGCTGCTTGAGATACGGCGCCGGCTCGTAGGGCTGGTTAAAGTCGGCCACAGCCACCTCCGCGCGGAAGGAGTGCCAGTTCGAAAGGTAGAGGGAGGCCACGTCGCCGTGGAATTCGATACCGGTCTGTTTGGTCTGCTGCGTCACGTAGAAGTTGGTCGTGAGGCGGGCGACGGGGCCGCTGGCATATTCCACGATGGTCACGCCGAAGTCGGGTGTCTCTACGCGGAAGGGCACGCCGCGCTTGGTAGTGCGCTCGGTGTAGAGCACCCGGCCGTAGGACCAGACGCGCTGGGCAGGCCCGAAGATAGAGGCGAGGATAGCCAGCGGGTAGACGCCGACGTCGTATAGCGGGCCGATCTCGTAGAACGGGGTGGGGGCCGGGTGCCAGGTCTCGATGCGGCCCCAGTTGACCTCGGCGTAGGCGACGCGCACCGTGCCCAGCCGCCCGGAGCGGATGATCTGTGCGGCGGTCTGCTGGGCTTCACCCAGGAAGGTAAAGGGGGCGCAGCCGAGCCGCACGCCTTTCGCCTCAGCCAGGGCGACCAGCTCCCGGGCCTGGTCGTAACGCGTTGTCAGCGGCTTTTCGCTAAAGACGTGTTTGCCTGCCTCCAGACAGGCGCGCGTGACCTCGTAATGGGCCTGGAAGATGGTCAGGTTGACGACGATGTCCACGCTATCGCTGGCGAGCAGCTCGCCGAGGCTCTGGAAGGCATGGCAGCCATACTTCTCGGCGGCGGCCTCGGCCCGGCTGGGGTCGAGGTCGAAGCAGCCGATGACCGTCACGACGTCGGAATGGAGCTTGAGGTCACGGAAGTAGGAATCGGCGATGACGCCGCAGCCGACGATGGCGACGCCTAAAGGTTGGGTGTCCATTTATCTAGCCTCCGGCAACCAGCCGCGCAGCAGGGCGAGGCTGGCGATGATGTCCTGAGTGGGATCAAACAGCTCCGGCTCGTGCTCGACGCTGATGGCGCCGTCGTAGCCGATGCGCTGCAGGGTGGCGACGACGCTCTGGAGCGGCACGATACCTTCACCGTAGCGGCAGGTGCGGTGCTCCGAGCCGGGATGCACATCCTTGAGGTGGACGTGGAAAAGCACGTTCTGTAGCTCTTCGACGGCGCGGTCGGCGGGGTAGCCCTGCGTGCCAAACCAGCCGGTGTCCACGGTGACGCCGATGGTCCCGCCGCCGCCGTCGCCGACCTTGTCGAGCATGACCTGCGGCGTTTTTTCCGGGTGGTTTTCCAGGCCGAGCTTGAGGCCGTGGCGCTGCAGCGTCTCGACGACAAACGGGCGGTCCTTCTCCAGCATGGAGGTGCCGCCGCCAAGGACGGGCGAGCCAAACTGGAGAGCCATCTGGCAGCTCTTCTCGAACTCCTCCGGCGTGGAGCCGAACCAGCCTGCGAGGCTGACCACGGACAGCTCGTACTGATCGAGCAGGCGGCGCGCGGTGCTGATGTGCTCGTCGGTTGCCCAGTTGGGACTGAGGTGGGCCAGCCAGAGGTCGATGGCCTTAAAGCCCATGTCGCGCGCTTCCTGCAGGATCGTCTCGAAGCGGGGGCCGAATTGCTCGATGGGCCGGAAGGCTTCGTTGGTGGCCTTATCGCCCTGCCCCCAACCGCGTGTCATCTGGTAGCCAACTTCCCGGGCCACGTAGTTGGCGGTCATGAATGAGATGGTATTCAAGGCAAGCTCCTTTCTATTTACGGGTTGATGGCCGAGCCCCAGCTTCAGCCACGGTAACCATTCTCCACGTGGATGAGGGCTTCGGCCTGCTGGCCGATGCGCCGGCCGTTGAGGCTGATGTCGGCGGCGACACGCGCTCGCCGGAGCCGGGCGTCCGCCGGCGGGGTAATCTGAAAATGGACCTGGGCCGCGCCGAGGGCCGGCAGGGGTACGCGGGCCAGCGCGGGCGAAATCTGCCAGCGCTCCGGGCCGACCAGGGTGACTTCGGCGTCGGTCACGTGGTCGGCCGGGTTGCGAATCTCGACGGTGAGCAGTCCGGTTTCGCCGCTCTTCAGCGACAACTGGTAGGGGCGGATGCGCGCAGCGAACTCCTCGACGCCGACGTTGATGACCTCTTCGGGCAGCAGCTCGCGGTGCAACCGCTCTAAAAGAACGCCGCTTTCCTCCAGCTTCTGGAAATAATCCGGCGGCATGCGCAGCGCCCCCCAGTGACCGGTGAGGATGATCTCGGGGCTGAGCCGGGCGTAGAGGGCGGCGCTGATCCGGTAGTCGTCCACGTTGAAGCGGTTATGGTAGACGTAGTTCCACTTGAGACCGTCGCTGCCCTGGTACTGGTCGCCCGCGGCCAGAACGCGCTTCCCGTCCACCTCAAAGCTGACGGCGACGGCGTAATAGGTGTGGCCGGGCAGGTGGTAGAGGGTCAGCTCGTACTCCTCCCAGCAGATGGGCTGCTCCAGCGGCAGCCGGCGGTCTACGGGGATGGGGTCGAACCAGAGGCAGGTCAGGTCGTAGCTCGTCGGCTGCTCGAGCACGTCGGCAAAGGTCTCGGCGGCCCACACCTGCGTGCCTTCGACCTGCCGCAGCAAGTTGAGGCCGGCGACGTGGTCATCGTGGAAATGGGTAGGAATGGCGACGTCTACGCTGTGCACGCCATAGCGTTCTTTGAGCACCGGCAGGTTATAGAGCCACGGCCTGCGCCCAGCGCGGTCGGTGCCGGCCGTGTAGCCGACGAAGAAATCAAAGCCGAAGTCGAGGAAGAGTGCCTTGCCGCTCTCGGAGAGCAGGACGTAGCTGTTGGCGACGCTGGTCTGGTTGAAGAGAAGATGCGGCGTGACCTCGACGAACGGATTCTCGCGCCACTGGAAGAGGCGGCGGTTGTCCTGCCGGTATTGCAGCAGCTCCCACAGCCGCTCGACAAGTAGATCGATCGCTGCCGGCAGATCGTCCATCGGCGCGCCGTGCGAGGGCAGCAACAGATCGACGCCGCGCTCCTTGAGGTCGAGCACGGAGAGGATGGTGGCGGCGATGCCTTCCGCGCCGTTGTAGGTCCATTGGGTGGCGGCCAGCGACCAGAGCTTGCCGGGTGCGGCAATCAAATCCCCACTGAAGACGACGCGCTGCCCGTCAATCTCGGCCAGGTAGCTGAGCGAGCCCGGAGTGTGGCCCGGCGTGGGCACCGCCGTGAAGGTCTGACCGGCCATACTGTAGCGGTGGTAATCGTCGAGCACGCCGGTGATGGGCACCGAATAGAGCAGGCTGAAGCGATCCTGGCGCGGGTTGTAGCTGTAGATGACGTTGCGCTCCTGCCAGAGGCGATCAACCTCGGTAAACAGCTCCTGCTCCTGCCGGGGCACCCAGATACGCCAGCCCTCGGCGGCGGCGCGAGGCAGCCCCTGGGCCTGGTCGCGGTGGTGGTGGGTCATGAGAATGTCGCCGGGCTGCGTGACGCCCAGCTCCGGCAGGTAGTCGAGCACGTCGCCGCCGCCGAAGTCGATCAACACGACCTGCGGCTCGGGGCCGTCGCCGACGACGACGTAGACGTTGCAGATACCCTCGAAGCGGTAGAGGTGCTCGGAGAGGCGGGTAAAATGGTCGGCGTCACTCACTGTCTTCTCTCCCGCGCAGCGGGCCGCCAGTGACCGGCTGCCCTGCACCCGCCAGCCCCCAGCCGTTAGCCGGATTGAATACGCGCACCTGCCCGTTAACCACGGCGTCGTGCGCAAAAAGATACATGGCCGCGGACCAGGACTGCCCGGCGAAGCCCATCGGCCGGCCGGACTGGCCGTGGAACCATTCGTTAAACTCCCACGGGCGTTCCCGTCCCTGGCGGTTCATATCGGCCAGCTTTTCGAGCTGATGCTCGGCCTCGGCCTGCCGACCAGCCTGCACGAGGGCGGCGACGTAAAAGCCGCCGATGAAAGGCCAGGCGCCGCCGTTGTGATAGTGGTGCGGCTGGTTGAGGTTGCGCACGCGATAGTAGTGGCGCCAGTCCTGCTGCCCCGGATAGACGACCGGGTAGATGGCGCGCACCGGATAGGGCTCGTTCAGGCCGCAGCCGTGGATGTAGTTGAGGATGGCGTTGGCCTGCGTCTCGTCGGCGAGACCAAAGAGGATGGCGAGGACGTTGGCGAGGGTATCCAGCCGGTCGGCGTAGTCGCGGAAGGCCATGTACGGCAGGTAGAAGGGGCGCACGACCAGCTCCGTCTCCACGCGCCGGAGGGGATACAGCCACTCCTTGCGCTCGTTCTCGATCCAGGCCCAATCTTTCGGCGCTTCCGGGCCGACCCAGAGCAGGGTGTTGAGCTTGCGGCGCACGTCCTCGGCGGCGACGAAATAGCCCTCGGCAGGGCGGCCAAGCACCTGGGCGATGTAGCCCATCGCCTTCCAGGCGGCGTGGTAGAGCACGTTGTCGAAGAGCACGTTGTAGCGGTTGGCGAAGAGGTCCGCCCAATCCATCGCCTCGTGCACTTCGAGCAGGCCGCACTCGTTGACGTCCTGGTAGCGCAGCCAGAGCAGCGCCTTCTCCAGGCTGTCCCAGGCCGCAGCCAGCCGCGCGTCGTCGCCGTCGATGGCATAGGCGTAATAATGGCTGATGATATACCAGAGATTGCCGTCCACGACGCCGGCGTGGGTCGTGTCCTCGGCCGGCTCGTGCTCCTTGCCCGCGACGCGCAGTTCGCCGCCCAGCGCCACGAGGGAAGGGTCGGGCACGTTGGTGTAGCCGACGTTGTGCGGAATGCGCCCCAGCGGCGACTGGTAGCGGCGCAGCGTCGCCAGCGACCGGCCGTGGATGGCGGCTCCCTCCTCGGTGAGCATCAGCCCCAGGCCGCAGATCATGCTGTCGCGCGCCCAGACCTGCTGGTAGGCGCTGCTCGCGCCAAGCAGCCCCAGCTCGCCGCCGTTGGAGAGCAGGACAGCCTCGGCTCTCTCTCGCGCTTCCGTAATTAAAGCTTCGTCCATAACCATCTTCCCTCTGTCAGGGCATTCTGACCCAGTCAATATACCGCGTCAAGTAGCTCTAACGAGCGGTAGGGCGGGTTTGTAACCTACCTCAGCCATCGGAACCTCCGGGGCGGGAGAGGCGGCGTAGCGGCTCCTGCCAGGCCACAAACTGCTCGTAGAGGCGGCGGTATCGGGCGTGCTGCTCCGCGTCTGGCTCGACGATCTGCAGCGGCGGGCGTGCTGTCGCCGTGACGGCCTCTTCGATACTGGCATAGAGGTTGCTGCCTGCAGCGGCGACGAGGGCAGCCCCCAGGGCGGCGGCTTCCGGCACAGCCGTAACCTCATGCCGGCAGCCGGTGACGTCCGCCTTGATCTGCAGCCAGGGCTGGAGGCGCGCCCCACCGCCGGTGACGACGATCCGCTCGCCGCTGCTGCCTAATGCCTCACGGGCGGCGCGGCGCATCGCCTCTATCTGGTAGGCGGCGCCTTCGAGCACGGCTTTGAGCAGCGCCGGCCGGCCGTGCCCGGCGCGCAGGCCGAGAAAGGCGCCGGCCAGATCGGGATCGGGCCAGGGCGAGCTGCTGCCGGCCAGGTAAGGCAGGTAAAGGATCTCACCAGGCTCGGGAGGCATGGCGGCAGCCAGCTCCTCCAGCTTCGTATATTTCAGCGGCGGGTCGCCGAGGATGCGCCGCAGCCAGTCGAGGGAGCCGCCCGAGGCCGAAAGGCCGCCGAGCCAGTAGAAGCGGCCCGGCGCGGCGTGGTAGCCGAAGGTCAGGTTGCTGGCATATTCAGCCTCGCCCAGCCGGCGCGGGGGGATGACGCCCATGAGGACTTCGGCCGTGCCCATAGAGTCGAACAGGCAGCCCGGCTCGACGACGCCGGCAGCCACGGCCGCGCAGAGATGGTCGTGCCCGCCGACGGCGACCGGCGTGCCAGCCGGAAGGCCCGGCAGCGGCGCCGTCACGCGGCCGAGGGGCGTGCCGCTGGGACTGGCCGGCGGGAAAAGGTCCGTGGAGAGGCCGAGCGATTGCAGCCACGCCTCGTCCCAACCCGCATCAGGCAGCGAAAAGGCGTAGCAGCGCCCGGCAAGAGAATAGTCGGTACCCGCCACGCCGGTGAGGCGATAGGCGATGTAATCGGCGACCGACAGCCAGCAGGCGTCCCTGGTAATATCGGGCTGCTGTTCGCGCAGCCAGAGGATCTTGGCCAGGCTGTTCTTGTAGCCCGGGAAGATGCCGGTCCGGGAGAAGCGGCGGCGCGGGTCATCAGCCTGGCGAAGCTGGGCTGCCTGCGGGGCGGCCGCTGTATCGTACCAGGGCACGAAGGGCGTGCGCGGCTCGCCGGTACGCCGGTCGAGGAGCAGGCCGGTCTCGGCCATGCTGGCGATGCCGGCGACGGCGACAGGCGAGCCGCTGCCGGCCGTGACCTCGGACACAACCGAAGCGACGGTCTCCCACAGCTCGGCCGGGTCGTAGATGCTCCTGCCGTCTGGCTGTCGGCGGGCGGGCATCACGCGGCTGGCTATCTGAATGGCGGCGCCGTCGAGGCGAAAGAGGCCGGCTTTGCAATGCGTCGTGCCGGCGTCAATGCCCAGCAGGGTCACCGTGCGCCGCCTTCGAGAACAGCACGCAGCCGCTCCATCGCCAGCCGCGGGCTGGTCAGGAATTTCTCCTGTAGGGCAGGAGGCAGGGTGGGCAGCACGCGGGCCATTGAGGCCTGGGCGAGGACGACGACCTCTACCTCGCCGGCCAGCCGGGTCAGCGCTTCGGCCAGAATACGGTCGTGGCCCGTGGCATCGCCGGCCATCAGCCGCCGGTAGGCTTCGTCCACGAGCAGCGGCGTGACGGCGATCTCCCGGCCGGCGGCCCTGGCCTTTTCACGCAGCAGGCGCGTGGTGGGGCCGAGCGTGGTCTGCAGGGTGGCGGCGACGCCGATGCGCTGCCCGCGGCGGATCGCCTCCTCGGCCATGGCGTCGTCAATGCGCACCAACGGGATGTCGATGGCGGCTTGGGCCGGCGCCACCAGCTCGCCGATGGAGGAGCAGGCTTCGAGGACGCCGGACGCGCCAACCTGCTCGGCAAAGCGGGCGTAGGCGAGCACGCGCGGTTCGACGAGGCTGAGGTCGCCCTCACTCTCGGCAAGCTGGGGCAGGATTGAGTCGTCTACGAAATTGACCACGTCGTAGCCGGGCAGCAGCTCGCGGGCCAGCGCCTTCAGCGGCTCGACCGTCGCCGGGGTGGTGTGAATGATGGCGATACGCTTCATCGGCTGTCTCCGGGTTCGGGCGTGAGGTAAAGCACCGTTCCGTCCTTGCGCGGCAGGGAGACGTGCAGCGGGGCAGAGCCGTCCAGTCCGGCCGTGCGACGCTCGCCCGACAGCAGGTCGCGCACGGCGTAACGGCCGGCGGGCACGACGCGCGGGTCGAGAATCAGCCCTGCTGTGTGGTCCGAGTCGTCATTGTTGACGGCGAAGAGGTAGAAGCCTTGCCCGCCGGGGGCGCTGAAAAGGGAGGTGATGACGTGGGCCTGCTCTGCGCGCACCGGGATAGGCACGCCGGCAAACTTGTGCAGGGCGAGCAGCAGGGCCGGGTTGGGCGCGAGGCCGAGCACGGTCAGCCGCCCCTGAGCGCGGGCGGCGCTGAAGCCGGCGGTGTATGTGCTGCCGGCGGGGAGGTTGAACTGCAGCTCCAGCTCCTCGGAGCCGAGCGTGGGGATCGGCTGCAGCGTGCCGCTAATGGGCTGGCCGGGCACATCACTATAATTGAAGAGCCACTGGCAACTCACGACCATGTCCTGCTCGTGCCCGGGGAAGCGCAGGGTGATGGGCCGTCTGCTGGGCGCGACGTTGACGATGCCGTGCGGGGTGGGGACGCCCAGGGCGTTGTAGGGGCGCATCTGCTCGTCGTAACGGGGGATCTCGCCAAGGCAGACGAGATGGCCGCCGCCGAGCACGTAGGTCAGCAGCCGGTCGTGGGCGGCGCGAGGCAGCCAGGGGCCGCCGGCGTAAAAAAGCAGGGCCGGCGCGGGCAGGCGGTTCTGTTCCGCTTCGGGGTCGAAGAAGTCGTAGTCAATGCCCGCGTCGTAGAAGGCCTGCAGCAACGGCTGGCCCGGCCGGGTCGTGGCGCGCTGGCTGGGTGCGTAGGTGAGGGCCGTAGGCGCGACCTTGACCAGCGACGGCGGATCGATCTCCTCCAAGAGGGCAACGATCTGCTGAAAGGCGGCGAAGAGAGGCGGCCGGGTGCGTCCCTGCTCGTTGATCGGGCTGAGATACCAGTTGTCGCGGTTGGCGATCATGTACCAGTTCCAGCCTGCCGCGCCGGCAAGCAGGGCCGAGAGACAGACCAGCCGGTAATGGTTGGGCGAAAGCACTTTGACGTCGTCCATCCAGTCGTGCCAGATACCGGCCTGGAACTCAGGAATATAGGGCAGCTTCGAGTAGGTCCGCAGGAAGCGCACGCTGTCCATGAAGTTGCGGTGCTCGTTGGCGCGGTGGGCGAACTCGTTGCTGGGGTAGATGTCCGGCCCGGCGAGGTCGGCGATCTGCTCCAGCTGGGGCCCGTGCTGCGTCTCCACGCCGCCGTAGGTATTCAGATAGATGGGCACGTCCACGCCCAGCCCGCGGTAGGTCTCGACATGCCAGCGGGCCACGTCATTGACATACGCGTGGCGGAAGCGGTTGAAGTCCAGGTAGCGGCGCATCATGTCCGGCTGGTCGGGCAGCATCAGCCGGGTGGCGCGCGCGTCGGCGAAGCTGGCGAAATCGCTGTTCCAGGCGGCGTTCAGGGCGGCGATCTCCCCGTAGCGCTCCTGAAGGAAATCCTGGAACGGGCCCGGCGTGTTGCCGAGGCCAAGCTGCTCGATATACCAGTGGGGCCAGGGATCGATCTCGTTCTCGGCCTGGAAGAGGATGATGCGCCCGCCGTTGGTGGCGAGGTACGGCCTGACGACTTCGACCACGGCCTCCATATAGGGGCGGGCGGCGGCGAGGAAATCGGGGTGCAGCCGGTGATAGCGCGCTGCGTGGTCGGGCACGCCGCCGTTAAGCCACTCGGCGTAAATGGTGGGACCGGGGCGGATGATGACCCAGAGATCTTCTTCGGCCAGCAGGTCGAGAAAGGCGGGCAGATTGCGGCGCGGGTCGGTGGCGCCGGTGAAGTCATAGCGCCCCGGCGCCAGCTCGTGGAACTCCCAGCAGACGTAGCTGGCGACGATGCGCAGTCCCATCTCACGGACGCGGCGCAGGACGGGCCGCCATGCCTCCGGGGCCAGCCGCCAGTAGTGCACTTCGCCGCTGAGGAGGGCCAGCGTTTGATCGCCGACTACGATTTTCTTCTGGTCGATGCTCACGTCACTCATCAGAGCGGTTTTTCTCCTGCAGCCGCGCGCGGTAGCGGTTCCAGGCGTCGCGGACCAACTGGTAATCCTCGGCGGTGAAGGGCTCTCCGGTGCTGTCCATGTGGCTGCTGTAGTAGAGCGAGGGGACGCCCAGCTCGGCCTGCAGCTCCAGATAGGCACGGAAGGCGTCCCGGCTGGCGAGCGGCCAGTTGTCGGTGTCCACGACGGCGTTCGGGCAGGCGATGGCGGCGACGCGGGCACGGTGGGTCATGACGGCGCGCACGTCCACGTCGGGGCGCCGCTCCGGGATGTCGTTGAGGCGAATCATATCCAGCACGTCCGCCAGGTAGGGGTGCGGCGTGTGGGTCATGACCAGGGCTTCGGGCTTTGCCCGCTTGGCCTCGTCGTAGACGATGGCGAGGTAGCGCTTCATCAGCTCCAGTCCCCACTCGGAGCCCTGCAGCCTCATGCCCGGGCCAGCGGGGATGCGCGCGGTGAAGTCAATCTTGAAGCCGTCGGCGCCGTAGCCGGCGGGCGAGAGCATCTGGCGCACCGCAGCGCGCAGCCGGGCCTCGTAGGCGGGGTGGGTCGGGTCAAAGGCGACGGGCTGGCCCGCGGCGTTGGTGATGCATTCCCCGGCGGGCGCGCCCTCGGGGTCCCACGCCTTCAGCCAGAGCAACACTTTGCGGCCCGCCTCGTGCTGGCGGCGGATAAAGCCGGGCATGTCCGGCCACTTGTCCTCGTCGGCCTCGTTGGTGGCGTAGGCAGCCTGCCACTTGTCGTCGATGACGACGATGCCGGGCGTCACCTGCTGCTGGTCGAGCACGGCGAGGAAGCTCTC
>JAAYYY010000587.1 GCA_012515125.1 Chloroflexota bacterium | reverse complement strand
GTAGGCGCGGCTGTCGCCGACGTTGGCGATAAAGGCCCGGTCGCCGGCGACGACGACGGCGACCATCGTGGTCGCCATCCGGTTCTGCGTCGCCTGCGACGCGCTCAGATTGCGCAAATCGCGGTTGGCGTTGAGCATGGCCCGGTGCAGGCGCAGGGCCCAGTCCTTTTCGCCGGCCAACGCGAGATAGTGGGCCACAGTGCGCTCCGTGGCATAGCGGCTGGCGACCTCGCCCGCGTCCATACCCCCCGCGCCGTCGGCAAGCACGTACAGCCAGCCATCCCGACCGGCAGCCTCGGGCCCGTCGGGCTCCCGCCAGGCGACGAAGTCCTGGTTCGTTTCCCGGGTCCGTCCCTGGTCGGTACGGAAAGTGGCAGTCAGGCGCCGGGATTCCATCATGCCGACACTATACCGATTCCGGCGCCTGTACACAAGCGCCAGGCGGGCAGCGTAGGAAAGACGTAGGGCAGGCTAGCGGACAAAGATCGCGGTCGGCTATTCTGGAGATGCGCGTACCCTGTGGGGGGATCAGGATGAGGACTTAGGGCTCTCGCCAGGGTCTTCATAACCAAAGCGCCACGGCCTGTCGTCCATGGGCAGATCCTCCAGGCGGGCCCGGCGCAATTGGGCCAGCCGGGGCCGGATCTCGTCCATACTGTCGCCGCCCAGCTTCTCCAGCAGGGCGTCGGCTAGCACGAGCGCGACCATCGCCTCGCCGACGACGGCAGCCCGGGGCACGGCGCAGAAGTCGGAGCGCTCGTAGACCGTCGCCGACGGCTCCCCGGTCGCCAGGTCCACCGAGCGGCGCGGGTTGAGCACCGTGGAGATCGGCTTCATGGCCGCGCGCAGGACGATGGGCGCCCCGGTGCTGATGCCGCCTTCAAAGCCTCCGGCCCGGTTGGTTTCCCGGTAGAGCGTCTGCCCGTCCTCGGCCAGGAGGATTTCGTCGTGCACCTCGGAGCCGCGCAGCGCTGCATTGGCAAATGCCTGCCCGACTTCAACCCCTTTGATGGCCTGGATAGAGGCCAGGGCAAAGATCAGGCGGGCGGTGAGCCGGCGGTCCCACTGCACGTAGCTACCCAGGCCCGGCGGCACGCCCACGGCCACGACCTCAAAAACGCCGCCGGCTGTATCGCGCGCCTGCATCACGTCCCAGATGTGGGCGCGCATGGCCTCGGCGGCAGCGGGCAGCGGGCAGCGAACGTCGTTCAGTTCGGCGGCGCGGAACCGTTCCTCGTAGCTCATCTCGTCGGGAATCTCCGCGACGACCGGCCCAATGCTGACCACGTAGCTGCCGATCTGGATGCCAAGCGCGCCCAGAAATTGCCGGCAGAGCCCGCCGGCAGCAACACGCGCCGCCGTCTCCCGCGCCGAGGCCCGCTCCAGGGAGAGGCGCAGCTCGCGATAGCCGTACTTGATCGCGCCGGTCAGGTCGGCGTGGCCGGGGCGGGGCACCGTTAGCGGCTCGATCTCCCGGTCGCGCCAGCGCTCGTAATCCCGGTTCGGCAGGTCAATCGCAATGGGGCCGCCGGTCGTCAGCCCATTCATCACCCCGGCGGTGATCTGGGCCTCGTCTTTTTCAATGGCCATACGCCCGCCGGAGCCATATCCCTTTTGCCGGCGGGCCATATCCAGATTGAGCGCGTCCCGGTCGATGGGCAGCCCGGCCGGCAGCCCGTCGAGGATGGCAGTCAGGCGTGGGCCGTGTGACTCACCGGCGGTGAGCAAGCGGAGAACGGAGAGGGTCATAGGCGTATCATTGTACCGTGAACGGTGACATCGTGGTAGAATGTCGCGTTATGGTAAACCGTTTGGCTGCGCCTGCCGGACCGGCTCCAGAACAGCGCCCGCGACCCGGCTGCAGGGTGTTTCGATGAGACCCGCGTTGCGCCTACTCGTGGGGCTGGCTCTGTTGGTGGCCAGCATGCTGGCCTGCGCCGTTCCCGGCTTCGACGCCGACCCGACGCCTCCCCCCGAGCCGACCCCACCCGGAGACATGATCTTCTACACAGCGCCGTACAGCGTACCGTTGCAGGCGGGAACCTACATCCCGGGCACCCAGGTTGGCTACGTCCAGTCCTCTGGCGAGCTGCACGAACTGCTGATTGACAATCTGCGGGCCTATCGCCAGGTTGGCGACTCGCTCACCTGGAGCGGGATCATCGCACCGGGCGTCCACGGCGACTACCGGCTGCACCTGCAGGCCAGTTTTACCGGCGCGCTGCAGGCCGAGGGTGAGGTCCGGCTGGCCATCCTGAATCCCACTCCGGTGGAGATCCCGCCGACCACAACGCCGCAGGGCAGCATCGTGTTCAGTGGCATCCCGGTTACCTATGTCGTGCCCGTGGGCTCTCGCATACCGGGCACGACGCTGGTGTACGTGGGAGAGCGCAACGGCGTGGCCGAGCTTTCCGGCACGGTGAGTTATCCGTTCTTTGCTGTCGAGGATTCCCTGATCTGGGTCGGGAAGCTGCGCGAAGAAGTAACCGTACGTTATAACCTGCGCGTGAACCGTATGGACGATTACGGCCTCCACCTCACGGGAACAGCCGAGCTGTGGGTGATGAACTAGGTTGACCGGCCGTTCCGACAGATGAGCTATCCCACCTTCTCTTACCCGCTGGAGCCGGCGGTAGCCCGTAACGGCTTCCGGAGCGCGCGTTACAAAATGCGCGAGATCCCCCCTTTCACACAGGCCCGCACACTGCTGCCCCGGCCCGTACTACCCGGCTTCGACGACTGGCACGAGCTGTACTGGCGCGCCTGGGAGATTGCCTGGCACCATCTGCACCAGCCGCGCGCCGAGAGCGGTTTTATCGCTAACTACATCGACAGCGCATTCAACGACAACACCTTCATGTGGGACAGCGCTTTCATGCTGCAGTTCGGCATATACGCCCGCCGGGTGTTCGATTTCACCGGGACGCTGGACAATTTCTACGCCAAACAGCATGACGACGGCTTTATCTGCCGAGAGATCAACACCCAGACGGGAGCCGACTACTTTTACCCCCACGATCCCAACGGCACAGGGCCAAACATCCTGGCCTGGGCCGAGTGGCGCGCCTATCGCCATACGCTCGACGAGGAACGGCTGACTC